>NZ_JACKYY010000068.1:0-8515 GCF_015100075.1 Acidithiobacillus sp. HP-11 | reverse complement strand
GCCCCGGACGCAAGGGGTGTGTCCGGGGCTTTCCATGATTGCACAACTGCACTGGAAACCCGGGCAAAAACATTCGGTACTCCAGCCCCTGACCACCACCCCGACCCAAGGTTATGCAACCACGGTATACCGCACTGAACTGCTGCAGGCTCAACAGCGGGCGGAGGTCATCATTCGCCAGAATAGCTAAACCGGGACATTCGTAAACTTGACCGAAATCAAGGAAATTCCATTAACCAATCCTTATTCTCTAAAACGCTGGCTGTGTTACGCAGCCTATACACCAAATACGCATATAGGAGTCATCCGTAATGAGCATCAATATTCAACTGATCCAGTCCAGTGGTGCAGCTGTGAAAGACCTGGGTGTTCAGGTTGCCGAGCACTTTTATAATTATATGTTTACGCATTTTCCGGAAGTCCGGAAAATGTTTCCGGGAGACATGACCGAACAACGTATTCGGCTTTTTAATTCGGTCATTCTGATTGCGACCACTATCGACAATCTGGAAGTGTTGGTCCCCTATCTGAAAGAACTGGGCATTTCACACATCAAATATGATACGCGTCCGGAACATTATCCCATCGTCGGTAAAAGCCTGCTCAATACCCTGAAACATTTTCTGGGCGCTGCATGGACTCAGGAAATGGCAGAATCCTGGATTGAGGCCTACAACCTCGCGTCCACGGTTTGTATTGAGGCAGCCTATGAGGCGATGGCTCCTTCCCGTTTTGTCCCGGTCACCATCGACGACGTTCCGCCTGCTGTGTGATTCAGACATACCGGTGGCGCAGGGATATTTCCGCTGCGCCACGCTGATGAGGTGACGCCATGGAATACGAAATTTGTCTGGAGCCCTCCGGTATCCGCTTCAAGGCGGATGAAAGCCAGAATATTGTCGAAGCAGCAAAAGCCCATCATGTGGCCATTAAACATGGATGCGCCAGCGGTTCTTGCGGAGATTGCAAGGGCACCATCCTGTCCGGAGAAAGTGAGCAGGGACCCTTCATGCCACTGCTTTTATTGCCCACAGAGCGCGCTGCGGGCATGGCCATTTTGTGCAAGCTTTATCCGCGCAGCAATCTGCGGCTGCAGGCTGAAGTGATTTCCGGGGACGTCTGGAATACTGAAATTGTGGGGCTGAGCAAACTGGCCTGGAATGTGCTGGAACTGCGGTTACGGCCGGAAAAACCCTATCCATACCGAAGCGGGCAATATGCACGGATGGCCGTGCCGGGACAGGAAAATCAATGGCGTTCTTACTCCATGGCTACCCCTCCACAGGACCGGGGCGAGTTGGTTTTTCATATCCGTGAACTTCCGGGTGGTCTGTTCAGTCGCTGGCTTTTTTACCAGGCTCAATGCGGCGACGCAATCACGCTCGGACCGCCACAAGGAGACTTCGCCCTCCAGGATAATACGCGGCCCTTGCTCTGTATTGCCGCAGGAACAGGATTGGCACCTGTTGAAGCCATTATTCAGGAAAGTATGTACACAGGGAAAACCCACCCGATTCATCTTTTTTACGGCGCCAAAAAACAGCGGGATTTTTATCATCTGGAAACCCTGCAGCAATGGGCCGGACAGTATGCCCATTTCACTTTTACACCCACCATTTCCGATGGCGAAGATACGCAGTGGAAAGGTGCCCGCCGTCTTCTGCCCACGGTAGCAGCCATCGGCCACTGGCAGGATCATGAAGTGTATCTGTGTGGCGGACCCGGCATGATAGAAGCGGCCATCGATCTCCTGCGTTCTCACGGCGTGCCTCATGCGCACATACATTTTGATTCTTTTGCACCCAACGGTTAGCGCGATTGGAGGAGATGAAGATGAAAGTACAAATTCTGGTCTCGAAATGGTGCCCGGTTTGCCCGCAGGCTGAAGCAGTATGGAAACAAGCTGCGGAAAAGGTGCCGATGGAACTGCAGGTACTGGATGTGGCGGATCGCGAAGGGCGCGAAATCGTCAGCAATCTGCGCATTAAAACGGTCCCGGCCATTGTCGTGGACGGTGCCCTGAAGACAGTGGGCGCACAGCCTCTGGGCGAAGTGCTGAAAATGCTCGGTGCCCAATGAACACAAGCTCCTGAATGCGCCTGAACAAAGCTTCGGCCACGTTCAGGTCCCATAGAAATGCACTGCAACCTTTTCGGAGAATGCCATGACACCCATAGATCAGATCATGCAACATGACCATGAACGCCTGGATCAACTTTTGGAGCAAAGTGCCCAGGCTGTCCGCCAAGGCGCATGGCAGGAAGCTGCGCAGTTACTGGAAGCCTTCCGCCACGGCATTGTTGATGGTCATATGGTCGTGGAAGAAGGCACCTTATTCCCTGCCTTCGAGCTACAGGAAGGCAGCGAAGATCATCCTCTGACCGCACTACTCCGCAAGGGGCATCAGGATCTGCGGGTGTTTTTTGAAGAAATGGCGGAGGCCATTGCAGACCAAGACGCCGAGACCTTTGACGATCTGCTGAGTACCGTCCAAACCATTCTCAAACAACACGATGCCAAGGAAGAAACCGAACTTTATCCCTATCTGGCTAGCGCGTTGGCGGATCAGGGTGAAGCTGCGGGAAAACGTATTCTCGACTTTGAGGCGGAGGCCACATCATGAGTGAATATAATGGTTGTGAACTGCCTGAAGACCTGTTTTATGATCTTGATTATGTCTGGGTGCGCCCGGAAGAGGACGGGACGCTGACGATTGGCGTCACAGACCCGGCGCAGACCATGTCGGGCCGCCTGCAAAAAGCCCGCATTAAAAAAATCGGCACACATCTGGAGGCCGGACGGCATGTGGCTACGCTGGAAAGTGGCAAGTGGGCAGGCGGCGTACCCGTGCCCTTTGCCGGTGAAGTCATTGCCCGCAACGAGCAATTGTTGGAAGACCCGCACCTGATCAATATTGATCCTTACAAGGACGCCTGGATTGCCCGCGTCAAACCGGATGATCCCCAACATGCCCTGGACAACGTGAAAACCGGCAGTGAGGCTATTGAAGCACTGGAGGCCTGGATCAAACGCTATGGAGTGCAGTGTATGCGCTGTTCGGAATGAGCCATGAATCAGGCCGCAAGCCGTTTTATGCTCAGCCCGCCTGCGACCTTCCGGACTGGACCTGATTGACTGGGGCGCTCAGGTGGCGGGATGTGTATGCATACGTAGTCGCGGACGATGATAGCGGTCGAATCTCCTCGCGCTACAAACTGACTGACGTTCACCCCGGTGCGGCTAGCCAGATGGATTACGATGAATAGCTATTTACAGATTATCGAAGATGGCCTGACAACACCTATATATCGTTTGCTGACACAATCAATCACTGGCATCTCGGAAAAATAAGGTTGATCAAGAAGATCGATGACCTCTTTACGGCTCTGATCGGATCGAATAGCGGTAATTGGTGTTTTCAAATCGTCGGCCGCTGCAACATTCAAGGTACGCGTCAGCAAGTCCGCAGTTCTTAGATTTTTCGAAAAAATCATACCGGCGAGTTGACCGCTGTGATCCACCACATAGAAATTGTGCGGGGGATCGTCAGTACTCATCAACTTTACAAGGTGGCTGTAGTTGGCAGAGATCGGCACGATATTCTGAAATGACGGCGTGATCAGGTCATCAAATGCAGTATGTACTGGGTGCGTAGAGACTTGCTCAATGAATGGCTCAATACCGGCAGGGCCAGAATAAATAGACCGCTTATCTAACAGGCGAGCAGTGAAAACAGCGGATACTATGGCTAACAGAACAGGAATCATAATGCCCATAGTATTGTGCGTGAGCTCCAGCAGCAAAACTATGGCGGCCAGAGGCGCTTGCATCGTGGCAGCGAGTAAAGCACCCGCGCCAATTACGGCGTAACTTCCAATAGCCGCTCCAGGCCAGATCAAAGACCATAAATCCCCCATTGATCCCCCAACTACCGCTCCATAGGTAATACTGGGTGTGAAAAGACCACCCGGGGCACCACTTCCAAGACATCCTGCCGTCACCAAGGGTTTTAACACGACAAGAGTAAGCATTAGAAGTAAAGGAAGTTGACTATTAAAAGCAAACTCAGTGACATCCTTTCCATTTCCTAAGAGTTGTGGATAAGGAATGGCTAATATCCCAAGCAGGGTAAACATAAGCAGGGGTGCCCACATAAACCATCCCGACTGAGGCTTATGGAGATCCGCCCATATAATGAGACGAACAAACAAAACAGACATAACGCCGGCTAATGGTCCAAATAGGAGCGACCAGCACAGTTCTCCGATATGAAACGTATAAATCGGAAGTGTGTACGTGGGCTGGTCAGGAAGAGTGATCCAGGATACTACAGTAGCAATCAATGCCGTGGTAATGGCGGGCAACAGAAGAGGTAAAGTCACTGAACCCAGCAGGACTTCCAGCGCAAAAAGCGCGCCACCGAGTGGAACATTATAAACCGCTCCCATCCCTGCGCCGGCTCCACAGGCGGCGAGGAAACGCGTCTCTGTCGATGAGAGCCTTCCCCACCGTGAAAGCAGGCTAGCGATTGCCATTCCTACCTGTTTGGGTGCTCCTTCCCTGCCAAGGGAAGCGCCCATGCCGACGATGGTCATGGAAAGTATCGCCTGAGCGATGGTATGCCAAAAATTCACGCTTCCAGATTGAAACCATATAGCGTGAACTACATCACTATTGGCACCATGCGACAATCTGCGTAACAGCCAGACTGCAAAGGTAGCTAATACTCCGGCAGAAATTAATACGCCCAAGCGATGTAAGCCGGAGACATGCTCTGCCGCCACCTGAAAATATCCATGTGCGTAGTGGTAGCTGAGATGTTGAACCGTGGAGAGTAGGAACATCAAAAAATCCGCACCCAACCCAGCACCGATACCAGTAAAAACAATAAGCAGCCAAAATTTTGGACTGAAACTGATGCCTGATGAATCGAGAGTGTGAGCGTGCGGATAAAAAAGTTGCCGCAAAATACGAACAAGTTTATTCATTGGCCCAGATGCAACAATGGTTGGTTATTCTTCAGGACTTCGTTAGTCCGATGATACCATTGCGCACTATTATCAAGATTATTCCATCAAAAATAAGGTTCACCCCGACAAAAATACCGACCAGTATCAGTGAACCTTGCGGCCAGGTGACGATAAAAAGCAACGCAATCAACACATCGATAATACCGCTGAAAAAAAACCAGCCACGTCCGACTCCACTCAACACCTTGGGCCGCGTAAAATTACGGTAAGCGTCAATAAAGAAATACAGAATAAAAAGCAAGCCAATGCTGGCTATGCCAGCGGCCGGAAGGGCTACCATAATAGCTCCGGTTATCAGCAAAAGAAGCGGTCTGAGCCAGTCTCCAAGCCCATGCGCATGCAGTTGGTAGCTATGAGCTATCCATACTGCGCCACCAAGAATAAGAACCCCCGCCAGGATGCCATCAGTTGCTGCGGAAAGAATCACGGGACTGAGCAAGCCGAAAATGCCGATTACAATCAAGATTAAACCTACCACTAAAGTATATTTTCCGAGATAATGTTGTTCTGACTTGATAATCGTCGTTAAATCTGGTGGTGTTGTGTTCATGATGCCATCCTTTTTTAAAATAATGAACAATACCTAAATAAGGAGCAACTAGTGTATGTAAGCAACCGAAATTATGATGCTTAAATTTGATATTCAACCATCTCGAAAAATTTTTCTATTTCCTGTACTATTTACAAATGAATCCTACTACCTATGTGATGATATGTCTACGTTGAAAAGCCTCATATACGAGGCGCATGAAGCAATCCATGGGATGATGCCCAGCGAGCTGCACCATCTGATCCTCTGCAAAGCCATAATCGTGATAGATGTCAGAGAAGCGGATGAGCTATCTCATGGGAGTATTCCGGGTGCTATAGCAATTCCCCGAGGTATCATAGAGATGGCCGCTGATCTAAAATTCAGAGGTCACCACAAATTGCTTGTTTCCGCGCGTCAGATGAAAATCTGTTGCATCTGTGACTGTCCATCTGCAGGAAGATCTTCATTGGCAGCGTTGGCGCTCAAAGAGATGGAATTTGTCGATGTCAGCTATTTAAAGGGAGGGATTCCTCTTTGGGTAGCAGACGGATATAACCTAAATAAAATCCAGACTAATATTTTTAGCGTTAAAAGGAGATGATTATTTTAATTAATGAATTATAAGCCAACTATCAGCTTCAGTTCTACTACACCATGTCGTGGAATAAAGATATTTAAAATACTTGAAGATTAGAAAGATTGTATTATTTATACAGTAAAATGTGAATATTTCTGGTGCTGCCTTCTACTTATATGAGACCAACTATAGCCGCTGTTTGACAGGCATGGTATAAAGGATATTGAATAATAATAATGATTATATGATTATTAAAGAGTTTGCTATTGAGGCGTAGTCGGGAAATATTCTTGATTTTGCACGGCTAGGGATCAGCAATTGTGAATTGCAGCCGCTGATTGATTGGGGTTAGACAGATGATTAGGAAGCATGGACATACGGTAATTAAAACCATAAACTCCAAATATATGGGAGACATGGTCAACGCTCCACTATGTATGGCTTACCTGATTCTGCCCAAGCTTATTCTCAGATCCATCGCCTAAGATGACGAGGGAGCTCTACTTTCTATTAGAAAAAAAGTTATTCAATTGTTAACCATGGTGAAACTTTATGATTGCATTGACATTAGGCCAAAATATTGATTGCATCCTGGCTGGTGTGATCGTAGGGTTTTCCTTGGGACTTATAGGTGGTGGTGGCTCCATTCTGGCGGTTCCGTTGTTGCTCTATTGGGTCGGTGTACACAATCCTCATCTGGTTATTGGCACGACGGCGCTGGCTGTGGGTATCAATGCTTTCATCAATCTGATTCCACATGCGCGTGCTGGTAATGTTCGCTGGGCAGTCGCTATTCGTTTTACTATCGCGGGTGTTATTGGAGCTTTTGCCGGTGCTGAATTAGGGAAGGCGATCAATGGAAAATACCTATTGATTCTCTTTGCTCTGCTCATGCTTTGGATTGCCTTAACTATGTATCGAACACGAGATAAGCAGCCTGTTGCGCATAAAACATGCGAGCGGCATGCTTGTGTATATTTTTATGGCGGTGGTACTGGCATTTTGTCAGGATTTTTTGGGATTGGCGGTGGTTTTCTCATTGTTCCTGCACTGATGCGTTCTGGGCGCTTGCCTATTTTGAATGCCGTCGCTTCCTCATTGTTAGCTGTGGGGGCCCTAGGTACAGCGACTGCCATCAGCTATTCGCTGAACGGCCTCGTAGACTGGCGTATTGCTGCAGAATACATAGCTGGGGGAATATTGGGAGGATGGTTGGGAGCACTGAGTGCAGATAAACTGGGACAGCGTAAAGCGGCGTTGAATGATATCTTTATCGGTGTCATAGTTTTGGTAGCCATTTATATGTTATACAAAGAAATAAATTTTTTCATATAAGTTAACTGATTAGCACAGCGATTCCGTTGCATGGGTAACCGGTAACTGAGCGGTGTATCTTGCGGGGAGAGTGAACCATTCCGGGGGCTCCCCCCCTATGCTGTTTCCTTTGATGTTGCCTGCTCATCCGTGCTCATCCCAGGGAACCAGCGGATGAAAGTTTTCCGTAGATCATCATTCAGGACCCGCACCCTTGTTTGCGGCAACAAATGCGCACCACTTTGGGTCCACCATACAGATCAGTATGGACGGTCGTGGCCGAGCTATAGTCAAATCTGGTGTATGAGCATTTTCTGACATAGATCAGGCGGCGGTCTGTTGATCATCCGGCAGGGTTAGGTTAGCCGGTATGCCATCGATAAATTTCACCCCTGCAAAAAGCTGCAGGACTTTCTCTGGAGCATAAATCCCAATCCAGCGTTTTTCAGCCTGCTGCAGCATCTTGAAACCCAATCCCAGAAAGCTGCTGCGTGATACACAGTTCTTCGTCCGGGTAGTCCGGTGGCGTACCGTAGCGAAGGTGGACTCAATGGCATTGGTGGTCCGGATATGCCGCCAGTGTTCGGCCGGAAAATCATAGAAAGCGAGCAATTCAGCCCGATCTTTTTCCAGTTTAGCCACGGCCTTGGGATACTTTGCCTGGTAATTGCGCACAAACACGTCCAGTGCTTTTTCCGCAGCCTGGCGATTGGCGGCCATCCAGATTTCCTGCAACGCTGCCTTGGCTTTGCTCTGTTGGGCTTTGGGAAGTTCGTTGAGAATGTTGGCGGTCTTATGCACCCAGCAGCGTTGCTGACCAGTTTCGGGATAGGCTTCATCCAGTGCGGCCCAAAACCCCATGGCACCATCCCCAATGGCGAGCAAAGGGGCCGTCTCCAGACCGCGCGCCTGCAGGTCACGCAGAATCTCCAGCCAGGAAGCTTTGGATTCGCGCAGGCCGTCACTGACACTGACCAGCTCTTTCTTGCCCTCTGCCGTCACGCCGATAATCACCAGCAGGCAGATACGCGGATCCTCCTCCGCACGGAGGTTCGTATAAAT
>NZ_JACKYY010000066.1:0-10675 GCF_015100075.1 Acidithiobacillus sp. HP-11 | reverse complement strand
GTCATGGACCGGGCAGTCCTGACCGCAGACAGGGCAAGCAAGCCGACTTCCCTTGGGAAAGTTGATATGCAGGTCCAACCGCTTCTCCTCCAGCTTGAAAGTCACATCGTCCACCATCCACGGCGGAACCAACCCCAACGCCAAGGTAAACAGCTTGTCTTCGTCCATCATTAACCTTCCCTAGATCAGCAATGCCCTAAGACTACCGTACCCTCGTATCCACTCCAAGTAGCGAGGAGCCCGCCGCGTGTTATCCTATGGCACCCAGAGTGTGCGGTAAATTTCGGGATAGAACGGCAGTAGCCGCGTTATAATTGTTATAATGTATGTCTAATGGATGTTGACATTGATGCGTGAAAAGGCAGTGTGGTGCTGGTTTCTATTCGGGAAAGGGGTGAAAAATGCTGAACGGAAATGACAAGGAACGTCTCGAAAAAGCGGCTCAATCGGCTGATTTATTTGTACAAGACCTGCAGGATTTGGCGAAGGCCGAGGATGTTCTTTTGGCGAATATTGCAGAGGAGCTGCTCAAACATGCGGCAGTCCTTGAACAAAGGTTGTGCCGGATCGAGCATGTAACCAATACAGAGTGAGGTGATGGGGCATTTTCCCGTAGTGAATCGGTAAATGACCTCAAGATTCTATGTGAAGGCTTGAAGCAGCAATTCAATGTGCTGAATTAAATGTTTTTTGTAAACCCACATCCGCCTACACCCACCAAATCAGTGCAGAATCGAACGGCGCCGCGTTCCCTGCCTTCCCGTCTTGACCGACAAAACGCAACCTTCCACGTAAAAACTCCGGTTTTCCACCGCCTTCGAGAGCTTTGTGCCACCAGTTCGTTCCAGTCCTGGCCGGCACGAGGGCGATCACTTTAACCCCCAATATGGCTTCTGCGACCATTTTATCAATCCATAGTGACAGTGCTTTACCGTACGGTGGATTCACCCATACCACAGAGCCAGAATCGCCCCAGGAGCGGGATAAACCATCATCGGCCAGTGCATAGCGATTGACACACGGGATAGACCTCTGTCCATCGTCAGGAGAACAGGGATCCAGATCGAATTGCTGAATACCTAAGCGTGACAATACGTTTTGCCATACCTCTGGTGGCGTTTGCCATGTCATATCTTTTGAAGCATGCAGGGTTTTCCAGCGCGCACTTTTGCCTTCGGTAAGCACAACCCGAAAGTCAGCCGCTTCAGCAAGCTTTTTGTAGCTCGCAATAGTCCCGCCACCATACTGAAGCAGGCGATAAACCGTATCAAAACCGATACCAGAAGCGCGACATGCGGCTCGGATCCCGCCTAACGCGTCAACAATCTGGGCGGGCGACGGATTTGGTGCATGGACGGCAACCATGCTGCCAATGCCGGATAGCGCGCGTCTGCGAGTATGGGCTGCTAGATTAGGGCGGATTTTCAGTGTAATGGTGCGGGTCAAAATTGGTACTTTCCCAATATTGGACAGTGACAGATTCGGGAGCGAATTATTACAGATTCAGGAACGCAGAACAAGATGATGTGCGCTTTTGACGACTCCAGCCAAGAAAAAGAAAAAAAGACTAAAAGAACGTTTGCCATTCATGGTATTATTCGGAGGGCAATGCCTTGAACCGAAAGGGTGTAACTTTTAGTCAAGACCTGAACCGGTCTGGGGTATCCGTATCTATCTTTATTTTATCTTTATAGAATACAGATAAGAATATTCTGCTTCACTAAGAAATCTCATTTTCTCGTAGGATTTGTCGAACTCGTGTTGGGGAGCAGTCAAACTCTTCTGCAAGTTGTTTTATGGCTTGAGCCTTAGTCATTTTGTCATTTCTCCGAAGTGATTGCGCTACTTGAAGCATTTCTACCTTGTCAACTTTGATTGGTCGGCCTTTTCCCTTGCCTGAGTGGTAATAATCCGGAGCGTTATTCTGGGCATACCAGGACTCTTCTTGGAAAAGGCACATATATATGGCGACAATGGTGGGATGAAAAGGGATATCTTTATCGAAAACAAACTGCCCCACAAGCTGGATTAGGTTCATTGGGGAGTGCTGCGATGAATCAATGAGAGACTGGACCATTTTTACGAACTTTTCTGGTCTAGAGATTGGTGGGTAGGATCGCTGAATCTCATCAAGTAGCCGTTGCAAGGAGGGCGTGTCAACAGGCTGATTTTTTTTAGACGAAAATAAGGTTTTAGTAATACTAAATAAGTTATCTCCGATTATTTTAACCTCATTTAAATTATCCAAATTCAAGCGCATCAGGAGGTTTGTTTTCCACGGTATCAGTTCCGGATCATTTGCATTACGCGCTACATTTATTGCCTTTTCCTTTCTTTGCCGGACCAGTTTCTTTTCTTGGGCGATGTACCGCTTGCGGGCTGCCAGATAGCGACTCATATTTTTCTGTGGGTCGTGCAAAGCGCAGGTTTTACCAGTAGATGATTTCGTTTCTCCTGAGCGCTCCGGTATTAATCTAAAGCAAAACTGGCAGTGTTTTCTGGCAAACAACTCTTTTAAGTTCGGGTCTCTCTTGTGCGAACGCTCAATGTGCTCATTCTCAAATTTTTCGCGTGACTCGCTTTCCCGCCGTGAAAGAGCCAGCGCTTTGTCGTCCTCGTGCCGACGTAACAACGTGGCAAGACCGTTAAAAAAATTATTTAACTCGCTACAAATGAGGTCGGGACCATGTTGACCATAATCTTCTCCCCAAACATCGAAGTCAGCGATGGGACTATCGCCAAAACCTTTTCGCCGATAGGCCTCTTCCAGTTTTTCGGCCAGTTCGACAGGGCCGAATTCTTCGTCTTTGCAATCTGTTGGTTTAAGTATAAAAAAGATACGCCCAGTACCATGAAACGTTTTAGTGGGTTCAACTTTGTGAATTTTCTCAGCCAATCCCTCCGAAAACCTAGAATCAAGATTCCCAGGATTATGCTCAAAATCAGCTAATACCTTATCCAGTACTTGCCAACGCTCGTAATAATGTAGTTTGTCCGTAGGAATGTGCATGCGGGGTTCCAATGTCAATTTCAGGAATCCACGAAGACTACGACAGTGGTCTACAAGTTGTGTACGCAATAAATTCTTATTGGAACGAGTTTTTGCCATTGTTTCTGCCTTTATATCTCCTATCCATTCAGTATGACATGAAATGAAAAAAAATGAAAAAGTTGCAGCGTGATGGAGTTACGTTATCCCGACATAATGCAATCCGGTTGAACACAAGGAGGTACACATGGACACAGTTGTTACGAAACAGCAGCCACACAGGCTACTTAGATTTAATGAGGTCAAGTACCGAACCGGTCTC
Source organism: Acidithiobacillus sp. HP-11 (assembly GCF_015100075.1). Classification (NCBI taxonomy): domain Bacteria; kingdom Pseudomonadati; phylum Pseudomonadota; class Acidithiobacillia; order Acidithiobacillales; family Acidithiobacillaceae; genus Acidithiobacillus; species Acidithiobacillus sp. HP-11. The sequence continues at coordinate 7,364 of NZ_JACKYY010000066.1, read as the reverse complement.
TGTCGGACCAGTATTTACAATCGCATCGCGAATGGTGAATTTCCATCGCCCAGAAAACTCGGCCGCATATCCGTGTGGTTAGAGGCCGAAATAGACCAATGGGTTTTAGATATAGCCCAGACGCAGAAAGGAGGAAATCTGTAAATGTCTAACTATTGGAATAAAAAATCGAAAATTTTAGCTAAACGAGGAAAAAATATGAAAATGGATCAAGCTAAACAGGCTCCCAATCAAGAACCTTTTGATTTTATGTCTACAGCTCAGGTGAGTCCTGAATCTGACGCAAGCTCCTGCATAGCGCTTAATCCGGTTGTTGGTCTGTCTGCTTTGGAAAGTATGAGTGAAGTCGTAACTAAAGATGCGGACAAAACGACACAGGTTCCCACGCCGGAAAATGTTGATGTCAAGACTCCCGAACGGACGATACCTGAAGCTTATTCCCATTCTAGTACCGCCCCAAATCCCTTTGACCCGAGCCATTTTGCAGTACCGACCACGGTGACGGGGGCGTTCGATGTGGTTAAGCAACTGGTAACTTGTCCGGTTCGCAAGCCCAATCGCAGGGAGTTTGTGCGGATTCACCCAGAATTTTCTCTCAGGGTGTTTATTCTGGAACTGAAAGAGGAACGCGAAACTTATCTGGTTGAGCCATCAGTGGTTGCAGGTCTGTCAGACGAAACACGCATCGTGACTTTGCATCTCGCTGTTAATCGGCAAGGGGCAATATTTTTGTGGCCGGTGCCGGAGCCCAGCTTAGATGGAAAGGAAAACGACTGGTGGACTTCTACCCGAATTGCTGCGCAGCGCGCGCGGACGGATTGGATCCGCATGGTCGCCAATATGTCACTGGGCGCTTACGATGTTTTTGTCGCAGCGGGTGCACTGGGAAACCCGATATGGCCAAACCAAACGATGGCGGAGATTTTACAAGTAGCCTTCGGTGATAGGTACATCATCCGGGATCTCGACCATCCGGTTGTTCGCCGTCTGCGCGGCCTGGAATGAGCAGTGGGATTCAATCTTCATTATCGCGCCATCTGGATACTCGATTTCGAGTACACAGCAAGTGTAGGTGATTGCCCAGAGCCCGTTTGTATGGTCGCCCACGACCTGGTTTCTGGGCAATGGATTAAGTTATGGCAGGATGCACTGAACAAAGAGCCGCCCTTTGATTTAGGTGCCGATAATATCCTGTATGTGGCCTTTGCGGCCCAGGCTGAATGGTCATGTTTTTTGCAACTGGGTTGGCCTATGCCGGTAAGGTGTCTGGATTTGTATGCGGAATTTGTCTGTTTGCACAATGGTAGTGTGAACGGCCAGTTCTACCCGAGCCTGCTTGCAGCTGCAAGACATTATGGCATTTCCAGTATGGTTGCTTCGCGGAAGGAATTTATGCGGGATCTGATCCTAAGCGGTGGCCCTTGGACCAGTGCCCAACGCGCTGACATTCTGGACTATTGTGCCGGCGATGTTCAAGCCACCACGGATTTGTTGCGAATCATGCTTCCGCAAATTGCAGAGAATCCCCAGCGATTGGGGCAAGCTTTGCTCCGTGGTCGTTATACTTGTGCAGTATCCAGAATGGAACGAAACGGCGTACCCATTGATGTTGTGTTTTATCGACGATTGCAAAAGGGGTGGAATGAAATAAAACTTAAGCTCATCGCGGAGATAGATCGGGACTTTGGCGTCTTTAATGGAGCGACATTTGTGGCTGACCGTTTCGCCGATTTTCTCCAACGCGCTCAAATACCGTGGCCGCGACTACCCAGTGGTCGACTGGCTTTAGATGATGGCACATTTAAAAAGCAGGCTAAGGCACACCCAATGATCGCTCGATTACGGGAGTTGCGTCAGGCTTTGGCAAAACTGCATCAGGCGGATTTTCCCATTGGTTCTGATGGTCGTATGCGTACTAGCTTGCACCCGTTTGCGAGTAAAACCGGAAGAAATCAACCCAGTAACTCAACATTCATTTTCGGGTCAGCGCGATGGTTGCGCAGCCTGATTAAACCTGCACCAGGACGTGCACTGGCCTATGTCGATTGGTCGGCGCAAGAGATCGCCATCGCCGCTGCGCTGTCCGGTGATCATGTCATGTGGGAAGACTATATTTCGGGCGATCCGTATCTTGCATTTGCTAAAAAAGTAGGGCTTGCACCAGCCGATGCCACTTGTTACACCCATAAATCTGAACGACAACGTGCGAAGGCTATCGTGCTTGGGGTCGGATACGGCATGAGCGCTGAATCCATTGCGCTGCAAGCCGGAGTGCATTTTGAAGAAGCACGCACGCTGTTACGTCAGCATCGGGAAACCTATAAGGCTTTTTGGCAGTGGGTCACAAATAATCAGAATGCGGGTCTACTCGGGCTGCCCTTGCAAACCACTTTTGGCTGGACTTGGCGCGCGGGTCATGGTGCCGAACCCAATCCCCGATCATTATTGAACTGGCCCATGCAATCAAACGGCGCTGAAATGCTGCGGTTGGCATGTTGTGAGTTGACGGAAAACGATATCCAGGTATGTGCGCCTGTGCACGATGCACTTCTGGCCGAAGCAGATATTGCTGAGATAGATGATGTCGTGAAGCGGACACGGTCGGCGATGGATCACGCGAGCGAATTAGTTTTAGGAAAGGGGCGAGTTGTGCGTACCAATGTCGATGTGGTGTGCTTCCCCGATCGTTATGTGGAGGAGGCCGGTAATGACTTATGGCATCGGATCACAATGCTTCTGAATGAATTGCCAATGAATGATGATGGCGTCGTCTCAAAATAACCCATTGGAGTGTTCTCGGCTTCATCCAACCCGTTTGTTACCATTAATGATTAGGACTTGATTAGAACCATGACCATCAAAAAATTCAATCGAACTCAATTTGATTGCAGACAGATGTTGCCGCAAGGAGATCCAGATTTGGACTTGTTGTCTTCCGCTGTAAAACTGGCGGTGCCGAGCATTAGACAACGCGAATATTATATCCCGGCGATCCCATTGCGTTTTTTGAGAGAAGCAGCCACTGCTGGGGATGCTTTGCCTGTGCTGCTGGTGGCATTGGCTATGATGCGAATGAAGGATTTGAATGAAATAGCATTGGGGCCAGCTCTTTGGTCGATGATTGACAATCCCGGCCCGCGTGTTCGAGCACGCTTACTGAAGCAGATTGCGGCGTTGCCAGAAGAATTGTGTACACTAGAACCCCGTCGTGGCAGGCCGTATTTGCTTAGAACTGGTCCGGATTGGCCTAAAAAAATGACGCGCCGGAAACAGGAATAAATTAATCCAGTTTCGGGGGAGGGTAGGAGACTTGCCGTGCAATCTGTGATGGACTGCTGGTCGTTCTATAATCAGTAGCTGCGTTAGTCACCCTGCAGAGTATGCCAACCTCAAAAAATTCAAGCCACAAGCCCCTTAAAAGCACGAATGGCCGCATGAGGATCGACGGCCACAATCTGTAAAAGTGCCCTGGCTGGTCCCGCAGGTCGTACCCGTTTTTGTTCCCAATTCTGCAGTGTCTTGAGCTTTACCCTGATCATCAGAGCGAACTGCGACTGTGAAAGGCCTGTGGTTTCACGGATGGCTTTTACGTCGGGATCCGGAATGTGGGTAGTCCGCGTATAGGCAATTACCTGGTCGGCTTGTTCCTCGCCAACTTCTCGTACTAACCACTTCGATAGCTCCAGTTGCACAACCGTGGGGACGATACAATGTGATTTTTCTGGAAACTGTTTTCCCAGACGCCTACCGGTGGGCGTGTCAGCAAGCCATTCAATCCATGCTGAGGTATCGACCACGCAAGGCACTAAATCCATCAGAATCGATCCTGGCGATCACGCCAATCGTCAATGCGAGCCCCTTTAGCAAGGCCGACTAACTGTTCCTTCTCGGGCACGGGTAGCACCAGAACACCCTTACCTTTGGGGATGAAGACAAACTCTTGTCCGGCTTTCCAGTGCTGTTCATCCCGCAGAGCCTTGGGAATGGAAATCTGGAACTTGCTCGACAAGGTAGCGGTGATTTTCATGGCTCGTACTCCTTAATGATCGATGCATTTCTGGTAAGGCTAGCTGATATCAACTCGCCATGCCACGCAAATTCACAGAGCAAGCAGGGTCATATTTCAATCAACCTGACCTATAAGTAATGGAATATTTTCATGCTGCAACCGACACACGCTTCATCATCTGTCAATCGCCCGATATGCAATACTATTATTGGTCGGTAACATCCACAAAATCTGCCCACATCTGCATTAACTTCCGTCGTAGCTCAAATAGATCTGAACGTTGGTATGCAGCCTCGACCTTATTCGGATTGGTGTGGGCAAGTGCTTGTTCCAATACTGCAGCAGGAAAATTGGTCTGCTCGGCACCCCAGTCTCGAAACGAACTGCGAAACCCATGTACCGTCACATCAGTGATTACGCTGTGAAGTGTTTTGTTCACGGCCACATCCGATAACAATCCGCCACGAGCGCCGGGAAAGACTTTGGGATTATTCCGCATCCTCCATTCTTGCATATTGGTTAAAATCTTCATGGCTGCATCAGAAAGGGGAACTCGGTGAGGTTTTGCGGCTTTCATGCGAACACTGGGTATCGTCCAAACTCTTGCATCTAGATCAACCTCATCCCATGTGGCGCCGCGTGACTCCCCAGAACGGGCGGCCGTCAGGATCGTAAATTGCAAACAATAGGCCGATACATGCGATTTTTCACGCAATGCTGCCATGATACGGGGAATGTCGGTGTAGGCTGAAGCGGCGTGATGTTCGCGCTTACTCACCTTGCCCGGTTCTGGCAACACTTTGTTCAGTATCCCTTTCCATCGCGCTGGATTACGGGTGCCATCACATAGATCGTGCACGGCGGCATAATCCAAAACTGCCTCAATTCTCTGACGTACTCTGGTTGCTGTTTCTGTTTTGGTGGTCCAGATAGGGAGCAAGATTGACTTTACATCGGCCAGAGTCACATCTGCAGGAGCTTTAGTCCCGATAACAGGGAAGGCATAGTCACGCAGAGTGTTAATCCATTGTTGTGCATGTTTGACGTTTTTCCAGCCGGACCGCTTGGCTTCGAGCAAATCTTGTGCGCATTGCTCAAAAGTCATGGATACCGTCTCAGTGGGATCATTAACACGCAGTAATTCACCAGGATCACGGCCGTCCGCTTGGGTTTTGCGCATAGCTTCTGCCAGGACACGAACCTCTTTTAATTTGCGAATGGAAGTAGGTCCCAGACCAATCTCTCGTACTCGCCCTTTGTCTTTGTAGCGAAAGACCCACGCGCGACTGCCGCCTTTTACACGCAGATAAAGATTGCCACCGTCGCTGTGAAATCCTTCGGGCAGGGTGTCTACCTGCCGTACGGTGAGTTTTCCAATGGTCGTCGCCATCGTGCGATCCTCCGAAAAAGTGATACTCCGCCAAACTTTTCTATCTTACCGTTTATCTTACCCGATGACATGGCTCATGGCGAATACCGCTGGACTTCGTTGGACTGTTGTGTTTATAACTAGCTGAATAATTTATTTATAATGGAAACACCTGAACGCTGGTGGACAATGGTTTGTATTTCACCGCCTCCGCCACTATCAATAGCAAAAATCGGTCAGCAGTTTTCTTGCAGAGCTTTTTCAATAGCTTTACATAATCTCTCAGGTTTCTTGTTGGGTGCATAGCGGGCAATAGGTTGTCCGCTTCGATTCAACAGGAATTTTGTAAAATTCCAGCGTACTTTACGACCCCAAAATCCCGGGAGACTTTTAGTTAACCATTGATAAAGAGGGGATGCATGTGCTCCGTTGACGTCAATTTTCTCGAACAACGGAAAATGGATGTCAAAATGTTGAGAGCAGAATAGTTGAATACTTTGGTTGTCTCCTGGTTCCTGATGCCCGAACTGATTGCAGGGGAAACCTAAAACCGTGAATCCTTGAGAAGCATAGGTTGTGTATAATTCATTCAGTCCGGCATATTGCGGAGTGAATCCGCAAGCGCTGGCAGTGTTGACGATCAAGACAACCTGCCCCCGAAAGTGGCCAAATCTTATTTCCTCTCCGGTAATGCTGCGGGCCTGCATATTATAAAATGGGCTCATTTTAGCGTAATCCACCTCAAATTATGCTTTTGCTCAATTTTTAACGTTTTATTATAGCGGTTCAATGCTACCTTCAAGAAATTGTTCAAGCGTTTCTGACTGTTGCTTGTCCTCAAAAATAAAGGCAAAACCCAAAAGAGCAAAGCCGTTAGGTCCGATAGTCACGTCATCAGAATCGGATAGGTTTTGTGTCACCAGTGCAGAGCGCCGCAGCTCAGCCCGGCTTTTCCAACTGCTACGATCCGATTTGAGCAGAATAATTTCTCCTTGTTCATGCAGATGTATATTCAGTTTGCCATCATCATAGGTGGCCATATGCATTCCACCCATAAAGCCACCATAACTCACATCCATAACCTGTCCATATATGGGTTCATTCAGTTGTGGGTTACTCCAGTAGGCAGTCATATTGACCGTTAGGCTGAAGCGTTCATGTTTTCTGGTATTTCGAAGCCATAACTGTTTTGGATAATCGATATGCATTCCTGAGGCGTCGATCGCCCTGATGGTAGAGAGGAATCCCAGGGACTGGTCTGTACCATAGTACACACAGAGTACTTTTTCCCCGATTTGTCCGAGAAGACTCAAGGGGTTGTCCGTATTTATCTGAATAGATGTGGCTGTCATTTTGGTGATGGCAATTTGCTGGGTGAGGGCAGTCTGTTCGCGGAACAGGGTCAGATATCTATGTTGTAGGCGCAGTTCAATCAGCAATTCCGGAATGTCTTCGGAATCTACGGTGTTCCAGGAAAGAAACAATTCTTGCGCGTGTTCGTATAGAGGTTTGTTGATCATGGCAGCCGCTCTGGTTGGGTATGTAAGCATATCATGGTTCGTGATATTCGCTAATCAAATCATCATTATTTCGTTATATTAAATATCAATAATATTACTTTTATCCACTTTTAATAAGAAGGGTGATCTCATAGATTTTTTATAGTTGTTCTACAGAGGGTAGTAATGTATATATCGCATAACACTATCCAATATAAATCAGGGTTGAGATTATAAAGAGTAGAGCTAATTATTTAACCTGATGAACATAATAATAAATTTTCACATTTGAATAGTGGTTTAGTGGTTCCTCGCTGTTTTAAGTGGGTAGCTTGAGATCCAGCTTACCCAGTACGAGGTAAGCCATGTTAATAAAATTCTTGTGGGTGCGATAGCCCCGTGCCCTGGATTTGGCGGACTGGAGCAGACTGTTGAAACCTTCCAGAGTGCCGTTACTCAGATGGCTCTCGAACCATCTGAGTAACGG
>NZ_JACKYY010000060.1:0-13650 GCF_015100075.1 Acidithiobacillus sp. HP-11 | reverse complement strand
GTTTTATTTATTGTGAATCAGCCAGATAACGATSRGTTCTATTCATCGTTATCTGGCTGATTCACAATAAATAAAACAAGAAAAATAGGGTAACAAAATAGCGCCAAAATAAGTATAATTCATAGATAAATAATAATATTTAATGACCGACATTTTTGTTAACCATGCCGATTTTCCTCGCGGAAAAACGGTGAAACTTTAGGATTTATAATAGTTTGCAAGTATAGCGAGATCTCCAATCCTTATTTATGTTACTGATAAAGCAGCACATTTGCAGTTCATCCCTTTGCATAAGGATCAAGTTTTAATGCCAATCTTATCGGAAACTCCTCAAACACCTACCGAGGCAGATCTCCTGCAGCAATTACCCGAGGAGGAACGTCAGCGCATTCAAGAGCGCTGGCGAATCTATCAACTCCGTCACCATCCTTCCTGGTGGCGACGCCTCCTCCTATTCCTAAGTCTGATTGGGCCTGGAATCCTTGTCATGATCGCGGACAACGATGCGGGAGGTGTTATCACCTATGCGCAGACAGGCGCAATGTATGGCATTGGTTTTTTTATTCCTTTCCTGTTACTGATGATTCCCGTAGCTTACATTGTACAGGAGATGACCGTTCGCCTTGGCGCGGTGACTCATCGGGGGCACGCCGAAATGATCTGGGGACGCTATGGTGCTTTTTGGGGCGTGTTCTCACTGCTTGATCTCACCATCGCGAACATCCTGACCTTGGTAACTGAGTTTATCGGCATTCGAATAGGCATGAGCATTTTTTCCGTGCCCCCTTATCTTTCTGTGCCCATTGCTTGGGTTTTCGTGGCTTCGATCATGATCTTTCCGCATTACAATACTTGGGAACGCGTGGCTCTGTGGATTGCTGCTGGAAACATCGTTTTCGTACCGCTGGCCATTGCCGCGCATCCGGACTGGAGCCAAGTCGTTGCCGCAGTTGGCAGTTGGCATATTCCCATCGGCACCGCTCTAGGTGCCTTTACCTATGTCATTCTGGCTAATTTGGGCACTACGATTGCACCCTGGATGCTGTTTTTTGAGCAAGCATCGGTAGTGGACAAGGGACTCACCATTCATGATATTCCTGGTGGTCAGGCAGACACGGCTATCGGCAGCCTCTCCATGGGAGTCATCGCCGATGCGCCAATACAGCGACCAATTCGCGTCCATCCAGTGCATGCAGCAAACCATCAGAAATGATCAAAGCAGTATGTTTCCCCAGACCCGTAGAAAATGAAATGAGGATATCTCCGTGCAGTCGATACAGGTCGGAAAGTGATCCAATCCACAGCACTCGACCAATCTTTACACCATCTTTAAAAACAGTGGCATTACTAGAGAATAAATGACCTCAAAAAGCCAAGAAGCACCACGTTACATGCCCACTGAGCCGCATCCACCGGATCATGGCATCACCGTCACAGGCGTACCGATATGTATCATCCCATAGGCCCGTTGTGCTGCTTTTAATGGCAACTCCACACAGCCATTGCTTTGCCGAAATCCATACGCCAGACGGGGGAAATAGTGTACTGCTCGGCCATCCCAGAAATAATTCACGAAGCGCACATCTGGATCGTTATAACACTCACCATGGGGGAAACAACCGGTCATGCGCGTGCTTGGAAAGCGCGCATACACAGCCCAGGTACCGTTAGGCGTGTTTGCACCGGGCACGCCCGTATTGGTCAGACTGTGCAAAATCCATTTACCGCTGTTTGTTGCCAAAAAATCCAGAGCGCCGAAAAGCAAAGGTGATCCCGGAGAATTCGGTGTGTGCGCCTGAAGCGCCGACGGCGTACCAGAGGGCCATATAACCGCCAAATTTGTGGATTGGCCGTATGTAGGCCGGTCCAGCCCACCTGCCCCGGTAAATAGTGCAGTTGCGCTAAATCACGAGCCACCTGTAACCAAACCGGTGGAATGGCCGTGCCCACCTGAGCTACGGAAAAAATCGCACCAATTTGCCATACCGTGAGCATCGGTGTTGGCGAACAGGCCTACCGTATAGCCGATCCCATAAAAACAGTATATGGACTGATACTCCCCATTGAACTCAGCCGGAGTAAGTTAGTAGCCGCCATCCAGGTGGTTCCCGATAACGCCCTAGCTTCGTGGGGTTCTGCCCATGCGTTTTTCCACCTCCAATACCTGCAGGGTCGTGGCTAGCACGGTATCTGGATTAAGACTTATGGAATCTATACCCAGCTGCACGAGAAATTCTGCCATCTCTGGATAGTCCGAGGGCGCCTGACCACAGAGTCCTGAATGAATGCCATTACGTGCGCAGCCTTCCACCGCGAGACGGATCATCTCCTTCACTCCGTCGTCACGTTCGTCGTAATCAAAAGCAACAATTTGTGAATCCCGGTCAACTCCTAAAGTGAGTTGGGTCAGATCATTGCTGCCAATAGAAAAGCCGTCGAAGCGTTTGGCAAACTGGTCAATAAGGATGACATTATTGGGAATCTCGCACATGGCGTAGATTTTCAGCCCCTGTTCGCCACGCTTTAAACCAAACTCTGCCATTTTGGCCAACACAGCATCGGCTTCCTGCACTCGGCGCACAAAGGGAAGCATGAGGATGACATTATCCAGTCCCATATCTTCCCGGACTCTGCGCATCGCTGCACATTCAAGGGCAAAGCCTTCTGAATAGTCTGGATGCGCATAACGGGAGGCCCCACGAAATCCGAGCATGGGATTGTCTTCGCTGGGCTCAAACCAGCGACCCCCCAGTAACGAGGCATATTCGTTAGACTTGAAGTCCGACATACGCACTACCACAGGCTTGGGATAGAAGGCGGCTGCAATGGTGCCGATCCCTTCAGAGAGCCGCTGAACGAAAAAGTCGGCAGGATTATCAAAACCGATAACCAGTTGAGCCAGGGCTGTCTGCTCTTCTTTATCCTCCACTTTTTCGGGATGGAGAAGCGCCATCGGATGGGCCTTGATGGCACTATTGATAATAAACTCCATGCGCGCCAGACCAATGCCATCATTGGGCAGCATACTGGTCTGGAACGCGATTTCGGGATTACCCAGATTGATCATGATCTCTGTAGCCGGGCGCTGCAGCGTGGCCAAATCCGTATGTCGAATTTCAAAAGGAAGAGCGCCAGCATAGACAAAGCCTTTGTCACCTTCGGCACAGGATACCGTGATAACTGCACCGTCCTGCAGTACCGTTGTGGCATTGTCGGTGCCGACTATGGCAGGTATCCCCAGTTCGCGGGCAATGATGGCAGCATGGCAAGTGCGTCCACCACGGTTAGTCACGATCGCCGCAGCTTGTTTCATGACAGGTTCCCAGTCTGGTGTAGTGGTATCTGCCACGAGAACCTCTCCGGGACGAAAGGTACTGAGATGCGCCACATCAGCTATGAAGCGTACCGGTGCGGAAGCAATTTTGGCACCCACAGCCCGTCCAGTAGCCAATACCTGACCACGGGTCTTGAGTAAATATTCTTCCAGAACTTGTCCCTTTTTCTGGGAAGATACGGTTTCCGGGCGGGCCTGAACCATATAGAGCTGACCATCCAGGCCATCCTTGGCCCATTCCATATCCATGGGCCGACTCTCGCCGACTTTTTGGCTGTAATGTGCTTCGACCTTGACAGCATAGTCTGCCAAAGTCAGTACATCACTATCGGTAAGGCAGAAGTGCTCTCTTTCGTTTTGAGAGGTGGGTACATTGCGAGTCTGGTTGTGAGTGTGGCCCTCTGCATAGATCATTTTGATCTTTTTGCTTCCGAGAATGCGCCGTAAAACAACCTTTTTCCCACGCCTGAAACCAGGCTTGAAAACATAATACTCGTCTGGATCTACTGCACCTTGAACCACATTCTCTCCCAGTCCCCAGGAGGCGGTAATGAAGACTACATCGCGAAAACCTGTTTCCGTATCCAGAGAAAACATGACGCCGCTGGTAGACAAATCCGAGCGTACCATCTTCATAATGCCTATGGACAAGGCCACCTTGAAGTGGTCAAAGCCCTCATCAATCCGGTAGTGGATGGCACGATCGGTAAAAAGGCTGGCAAAACAACGTTTACAGGCGTCAAGTAAGGCGGCATCACCAGATATATTAAGGTAGGTATCCTGCTGACCGGCAAAACTTGCTGTTGGCAAATCTTCGGCGGTTGCTGAGGAGCGTACAGCCACCGTCAAGGTGGGACCATATTCCCTCTTCAGTTGTGTATAGGCAGAGAGAATTTCTTCCTGGAGATCAGATGGTAAAGGGGCACTGTAGATGATCTCACGGGCTGCCGCTCCTCGCCGTGCCAAATCCTGCACATCGTTCGGATTCAGTCCATCCAGTGCCTCGTGCAAATGCTCCCAAGCCCCGGCCTTATCAAGCATGGTACGGTAAGCCTCAGCGGTAACAGCAAAACCGTTGGGCACTCGTACGCCCTGTGCTGTGAGCTCTTGAAACATTTCACCCAAGGAGGCATTTTTGCCGCCCACCAGAGATACGTCTTCAATATGTATTTCATTGAAAAAACGAATATATTTTGCAACCATGACATCCTCCTGAAGGCGAAAAAACTGTTGTACTCACCGATTACGCAAGCTCTCGTCCTATTTTAGTATGACAGGACGCGTATGTACTTTTTGATCTTTCTAAACCATAGTTGGTGATGCGGTGTTGCACAAGTCGATCCATTCATTATTCTACCTAAAATTCAAAGCCTGAATGGCCATTTCCACCGGGGTGGTTTATGTAACCACTTCATACTCTAAAGGATTTATAAAATAACAGTATTTCCAATGATTATCAGTTTTGTGCAAAGCGAGGTGGGGCGCTCTATCCTTCTCTTTTTTGCCGGCCTGATTGCAGGATTTATCAATGTGCTGGCGGGTGGAGGTTCACTGCTCACTCTGCCGGTCCTCATTCTTGCCGGCTTAAATCCTATTGTAGCCAATGGGACTAACCGAATAGGTATTTTGTTAGAGAACCTGACTGCAACGCGGCATTTTCAGCAACGGCAACCCATTAACCTTCAGCAAGGTGGAATGCTGGCCCTTTGGACGATACCCGGTGCGGTGACGGGAGCCATACTGAGTATCAACATCAGCAATCTGTGGTTTCAGCGACTGTTAGTCATTGTCCTTCTCATTGGTGCCGCCACACTGCTATTTCCCAAAAGAACCCATTTTTTGTCAGGCAAGCGGAGGGATGGTCAAGCCTCACCATGGCTCTATCCAGCCTTGCTTGGGTTGGGGTTTTATGGTGGATTTATTCAAGCGGGGATCGGTTTCCTTTTTATCTTGGTTCTGAGCAATCTTTTGGTCCAAAATCTCTCCACAGTAACAGCCTACAAAACCTTAATTATTGGCATTTATACCCTTCCGACCCTCTTTATTTTTGCCTGGACAGGGGCGGTGCGTTGGGAACCGGGCATGATCATCGCTGCCGGCGGTATTCTGGGGGCACGATTTGCTGCCAGAATCACCTTGGGGCGGCGTGGCGAAATATGGATCAAGGTTGCAGTGGTGATCATGGTAGTCGTTTTGGCTACCAAATTGTGGGCCTAGCAGTCGGTCGAATTTAGCCTCGGGTAGCCGCTCGTCAGCAGGTGGGTAATGAGATGGTGCTCAACACCCATGGACAACCCTCCCCTCCGGCTTCGCCAATGTCGATCTCAAGGCCTTTACCGATGAATTCTATCACCGGCTGACGGATGGCCCACCCCACCCCGATGCCGGGAACTCCTGAGTATATCGTTCGAGATGCCGCATCTTGCAAGCGGCAGGGATAACGTGGCGATTTTAGGATCCGGAAACGCAGAACTATGCAGCCAGGCCTTACATTTTGACTTCGGCCCAACCTTCATTATGACGTTTCATCAGCTCTGCCATGCCTCCAGCCACTACACTCACTCCGGGAGCCAACTGACGCGCCGTAATATGCAGTCGACGCATGGATGTTTGACAGGCTACGAAGCGGACTCCACGCATCTGTAAAATGGTAATTTCCATGGCATCTGGAGCATTCTTCAAGAGCATTTGCAGGCCAGGCCCCCAGGCCAATACTTCCAACCGGGCAGGTGGAATGCCGACCTTGTGGACGATGTGAGCGACTGCACCAAGAGTCATCGACCATGCCGATGGTTTTGCTGAGTCGACTTCAAAGAGCATTCGGTAAGGTCCATGGCCCCAAGCAGGCGCATCGGCAGCTTGCGCTACTTCAAAACTCATTGAAAGTGAATAACAAAGCAGAATAGTTATAAGCCATTTCATAATCATATTAAAGCTCCATTGTTAATGCGCACCTTCGGCAGAAGTATGTTCAAACAAATCTATGCTATGTTTGGCAATAAGAACCTATCCACATGAGTTTTCTATTTTCCGGTTCCAATAAGCAGATACGATGGCGTGCTCGAAAGCCGCCGCTGCTTGATCCACATCGGTCCAGTCATCGTGAAAGGAAGACGCGATCAACTGTTCTCGCAGTGTTGCCATGGTTCGGTGGTAATCCTGATGGAGCCGTTCCAGACCCTTGTCGTCATCCAGCCCTAAGCTGCGGATATAGTGATGGCCGGGACAGGCGGTAGCGTCCGCCAATGTTTCATAATCGGTTAAATGCGGAGCCTGGCGAATCGTTTTTTTCAGGGCATTATGGGCGGCGATTTGTTTGGCATAGAATCCGAGCAGACTGCTGGGATGCGGACGATCATAGCCGGGTGCGCGTTGGAGAAATGCCTGTAGTTCTGATAAGGGCATGGGTCTGGCGATGGCGCAGCCCTGAAGGAATTGTGCGCCCGTGACCATAATCGCATCCAGAATGTCCTCTGTTTCCACGCCCTCCACGACTAGATCCACGCCCATGCCAGCAGCGAGGTCCTGAATGGCCCCCACAAAATGCAGGTCTTGAGGTCGCTGTTCCAGAGAGCGAATAAAGCCCTGGTCAAGCTTGATCTCATCAATAGGCAGATCCTTGAGTCGCAGCAGAGAATTATAGGCACTTCCCACATCGTCCAGAGCCAGCCGGACGCCCAGTGCTTTTATTTCCAGGAGATGATCCAGTGCCTTCTGCTGTTCCAGGAAATCATTTCCCTCCAAAATCTCCAGAGTAATACGAGAGGGGTCCGTCGCGCTTTGCGCGATCACTTTCTGCAGACCGGTGATGCAGTCTTTCGCGACGGAGCGCGGATCCAGATTCACAGAGACCCACAAGGACCATTCTGGCGAATCCAGAAGAGACAGATCGGTCAAGGACTGCGCCAAGACTTTTTGAGTCAGATCAGAAAGATTGGCAACCTGCAATTGCGGCAGAAACTTTGCAGGTGGCCACAGGGCACCATCCGTATCCCGCAGTCGTGCTAAAGCTTCCAGACCGACCACCCTGCGTGTCCGACCATCCAGAATGGGTTGATACCAGACTTCCAGAGCCCCGGCATCCAGCAGTTTTTGTGCAGGAGTAGGTTTTGTATGCGGATTTTCACCAAAGAGCACCCAGAAGCGATCCCGGTAGGCCATGTTTTTCTTGCTCTCGTAGAGGGCCTGATCGGCCAGACGCAAGAGTTTGTCTCCCGTGTCTGTATCTTGAGAGGGGTAAAGGACGACTCCCATACTCGCTCCGATCTGAACACTTGCACCATGGCTCAACGAAATAGGGGCGGTAATAAGGTCCTCGATTTTTTTCAGGATGCCGGCAAGATCATCCAGATTCTGAAGATCTTCAAGCAGCAGAACGAATTCATCTCCGCCCAGGCGGGCGACGAAGTCCGATTTGCGCAAGGCTTCGGGTAAGCGTTTTCCGAGGGTGATCAGCACTTCGTCACCGGCCTCATGGCCATAGGTATCGTTCACGGGTTTGAAGCCGTCCAGATCCAGCATGCAGACCGCCAAAAACCGGAGGTGGCGGGTGGCGCGGACCATGGCCTGTTCCATCTGGATTTCCAGAAAGCGTCGGTTGGGAAGATTGGTCAGATCGTCGTGAAACGCCATTTGTTTAACGCGCTCCTCGGCTTCCTTTTGTGCAGTGATGTCACGACCGATAATCATGATACCAGCGCGTTCACCATTCACTTTGAACAAAGGTAGCTTTCGTGTTTCATAGGTCGACTGCTGGCCATCTTCACGAAGCATTTTTTCTTCAACAATGACCAGTTGTTTGGCTTGCCAGGCCTTTTCATCATCCGCGATGCAGGCTACGTGAATATCCCGAAAATCCGGATGCAATTCCGCCAGTTCCATATCGGTTTTGCCCTCCCATGGAATTCCTTCCAGATGAAAGAGGCGTTTAGCAGATTCATTGACAATCTGCCAGCGACCTGCACCATCCTTGAAAAAGAACGCATCCGGGAGGGCTTCGAGTAGCGCAAACAAACGCTCGCTAAGAGGAGAGGGCTCTTGCGTATGGTAAGGGAGAAAGTATTCCTTCATGTTTTAATGTTCTCGGAGGTTCCATTAATCCGCTTGAATGAGAATATGATGCCTTGAAACCCTGGCAACAGGAAAGAGGATCCTTTCGGACTGGTTTGCTGCAATGTCTACCCACCGGAATACTGTGCCATGCTGTTGCGACATCCTTATGCCGGAGGCGACGGTCTTAAGTGTTAGTATATTCTGAGCATCGTCCCTGACCGGAGTCCAGACAAACTTATTTATTGTAGAACAATGCATTGCTGAGGCTTGCCAGCATTCCCGCCAATGGTCGGGTATCGGTATCGGCCGGAAGTACCAGCATCAGAAGCGTATCCGCCCCTGCTGCTGCAAAAAAGGCGGCATGGCGATGACAGCGAATGGTGATTTCCTGGGTATTGCATTCAGCAAGACCCGCGCTGATGTGCTCAGCCAGACGCATGACCGCTGCGCCGGCAACCCCAATAATGGTTTCGTCGGCAACGGTCTTGTCCGTCTGAAAAAGCACCGTGCCCTCATTGGTTATCAGCGCTACGCCCTGTATGTCCGGGATAAGGGTATGGGTCCAAAGTCTGCTACCTGAAAATTACCCACAGAATGCATGTAATGCGCCGGGATGATAAAAAGCTCCTGTCCCGCCAGATTCACTTCCATACCTTGCGGCGGGATGCCTATCACCCTTCCCGCCGTCATCCCTTTGGAGCAGAAGTGCGGCAAAAACCGGGTCCACTCGTTGGCAATGAGAATCTTCGCGTCGGTAATCAGCAGCCATCCATTCGCAGAGGCGACGATATCCGGGTCCTCGTGGGAGGCAAATACATAATCCAGACGCGCTGGCAGGAAATAGCTCGCCATCTCTGCCAGCAGATTCTTGTAGGTGAGGTTACCACCGGGGTCCAGAAGCATGCCTTCGCCGTTATGGACGATGAGAAACTGATTGGCTTGAATGCCTTCACCCTCTACCAGATCGGTGAATTCAATACATTTATGGATACCATTATCGTAAAGTACCGTGCTCAATGCCTGATTCCTCATTAAAGTGAGCCCAAGACCCCAACAGTATTTTTCAATAACTAATGTACCTAATAATCATCCGCGATAATACGAATGATTCCATAGAATACTTTTGGGAGCCTGCGCCGCGTCCATCAAAAAAGAACCAATCTGGTAATAATATGTTTTGATAAGGAGAATTATTCTTGCACGGGCCTTGGTCCTGCCCCGAATTGGCGATTTCTGGTTTACCAGGATAGACTCACCTACAACATTTTCCGGAAATCGAGTATTTTCTTTTACAACTTCTAGTGCGGAACCTGCGCCGCTATAACGCTGATGAACCAAGCAAAGTCGGAAAGCCGTTACTCCAACGAAACGGGGAGCCCACATCTTCTTGCCATTACCATCGCCGTAATGGCTTGCATTATCATGAATGTCCTGGACATCACGATTGTCAACGTGGCTTTGCCGCATATGGAGGGATCGCTTCACGCCAACAGCAATCAGATTACCTGGGCACTGACTACCTACATGTTGGCCATGGTTATCGTGACCCCGCTGACCGGATTGCTGGTCGAACGTTTCGGACAACGGCAGCTCATCCTGTGGAGCGTGGCCGGCTTCCTGGTCTGCTCGATCATGAGCGGACAATCCCACAGTCTCACGGAAATTGTCTTTTGGCGCTTCATGCAAGGGGCTCTGGGGGCATCGCTCGTACCGGTCGGACAGGCGATTTTGGTAGAAGCCTATCCCCGGGAAAAACGAGGAGTAGCCATGGCAACTTTGGGCATGGGGACCATGCTCGGTCCGATTGTTGGCCCCGTGCTCGGTGGCTATCTTACTCAGGACCTTTCCTGGCGCTGGTGTTTTTACGTCAATATTCCCATTGGCCTCATCGCGTTCACCATGCTGTTGCTATACATTCCCAGTTTCGGCAAAAGCGAGCATCCCCGGCCGATTGATTGGCTGGGTTTTGTCTGGATGGCCATTGGTCTGGGTGCTTTGCAGATGATGCTCAGCCTCGGAGATCAGGACGGCTGGCTCAGTTCGCGTTTCATCATCATTTTGATGCTGCTGGCGGGCATGGGGATTTTGCTGTTTGTACTGCGCTCGCTCAATGTTTCCCATCCACTGGTGAATTTGCGTCTCCTTAAAGATCGCTCCCTGACTCTGGGCAGTGCAGGAATCGGTTTATTCGGCTTGGCGCTTTATGGAACCATGGTGATTTTACCCATCTACCTGCAAGATTATATGGGCTATGAAGCGCAAACCGCAGGACTGGTCATGGCCCCGCAAGGGATAGGCTCCTGGGTTTCCATGTGGATGGCAGGCAGACTACTTAATCACGGGGCCAACCCGCGCTGGATGATTCTGGCGGGAATCGGTCTGGGGGCCACGGGCACCTGGTTGAGCCTCTCCTATAACCTGCAGATAAGTCCTGCCTGGATCATTTGGCCGGGCGTCATCCGAGGCCTCGGTCTCGGCCTGGTATCCATTCCTCTATTCACACTGGCTTTTGCAACCCTGAGCAAAGAACAGACACCCGAAGGATCGGGGATATTCAATCTGATGCGTAATCTGGGAGGCTCTGTGGGTATTGCTATCATTTCCACCATTATGACCGAAGAAGCCCAGGAGGCCTGGAATCAGATGGGTGGACATATCAATCCGTTCAGCGCGGCACTACCCCGCTATATGCGTGATGCGGGATTACATCAGGGAACGCTGGCTTGGCAGGTACTGGGACAAACTCTGGCGCAACACGCAGCAATGCGGGGGATACTGGATGCATTCACGTTCCTTTTCTGGAGCTTTATAGCGGTCATATTGATTGTGTTACTGATGAAAAACAAAGCATGATTGTCAATACATCCCTTCCGGGCGTCACGCGTCGACGATTATGGTCTGTACCGCCTCCGGAATGGCCTTTTGCGGGTGTTTTTCTTCTTCACCCATAGGGTGGCCTCCATGTGCAGGAAAAGCCTCATCTTATCAAATGGATAATCTTATTTCAGTAGGGGTAACTGCTGTTTTTAGGATGAACCGAATTTTCCTCTGTCATTTTCTTGTTCCAATACATGCCTCTGAGCCTTTCTCATCATTAATTGCCTAATTCCATATAAGTCATATGGTTGGAGGTGCATAGATGAAAGCAGAAGCCATGAATTTGCTGCAATGGCAGGCGCGGTTTGGTACGGAAGAGAAATGTGCCGAAGCGCTGAAACAACAGCGCTGGCCCAATGGCTTTCAATGCCCGCATTGTGGGCACGATCAAGGCCACTGGGTAATGTCTCGCAAGGTCTACCAGTGCAATCATTGCCGACGCCAGACCTCTGTAACGGCTGGCACCCTCTTTCATTCCACCAATCTGCCCTTGGTGCAGTGGTTTCTGGCCATCTATCTGATGGTCTGCGACAAAGGTGGCTTGTCGGCCCTGCGCCTCTCCAAGCAGATCGGGGTCTCCTGGATTACTGCGCACCGGATGCTGCGCAAGATGCGCCACGCCATGGCGGACTGGGACAGTATCTACCGCCTGGGTGGATTGGTTGAGTTGGATGATGCTTTCGTGGGCGGACGTCGATCCGGAGGCAAAAGCGGACACGGTGCAGAAGGGAAAACACCGATCCTGGTAGCTATTGAAAGCCGGGATAAGAAGGCGGGTTTCATGGCTATGGAAACCATCCCTTCGGTATCCGCTGGAAATATCCGTCAGTTCGTTCAGCGTTATTTGCTCCCCTGGCAGACTACCCGCACGGATGGCTTGATGGCGTCTCCGGCCTCGTGGCCATAGATATCATTAACGGGTTTGAAGCCGTCCAGACCCGTCATGCAGACTGCCAGGGGCCGATCATGACGTTTGGCACGCGCCATGCCCTGTTTCATCAGAGTTTACAGGAAACGTCGGTTGGGGAGAGCGGTCAGATCGTCGTAAAATGCCATTTGCTTAATCCGATCTTCGGCCGCCTTTTGTGCGGTGATGTCGCGACCGATGATCATGATGCCCGCCCGTTCACCATTTTCTTTGAACAAAGGCAGTTTCCGCGTTTCATAGAACGCCTGATAGCCATCTTCACGGACCATTTTTTCTTCGACAACAATCAGTTGTTTGGCTTGCCAGGCTTTTTCGTCATCCGCTATGTAAGCCTCGTGAATCTCCCGAAAGTCCGGATGCAGTTCCGCCAGTTCCATATCGGTCTTGCCTTTCCATGGAATTCCTTCCAGGTGAAAAAGGCGTTTGGCGGGTTCATTGATGATCTGCCAGCGACCCGCGCCATCCTTGAAAAAAAAACGCATCTGGAAAGACTTCAAGCAGCGCATACAGTTGTTCGCTGAGAGGGGATTGTTGTTGTGTATGTTTGGTAAAAATATATTTCCACATGTTTCATTTTCTCAGAAGTTGCTACAACTCACAATCTGCAGCATATGATTTCCTAAAATGCACCAGTCATAAGGCGTCAGCGTATCTCGTATTTTAGTCACCCAAAAGTCATACCTTATTGATTACTTGTTATTCATACCTCTTAACCCTTCGTGGTTGCCAGGTGGACAGGGGTTTGTTCCATGCACAGATCCATTTTGACGTTTTTGCGCCCGATGGTTAGCAATGCTACGCTGATTCGCGACATGATCGTCTTTTTTATGTTGGGGATTTGATGATAAAAGTACAAATTCTGGTCTCGAAATGGTGCCCGGTTTGCCCGCAGGCTGAAGCAGTATGGAAACAAGCTGCGGAAAAGGTGCCGATGGAACTGCAGGTACTGGATGTGGCGGATCGCGAAGGGCGCGAAATCGTCAGCAATCTGCGCATTAAAACGGTCCCGGCCATTGTCGTGGACGGTGCCCTGAAGACAGTGGGCGCACAGCCTCTGGGCGAAGTGCTGAAAATGCTCGGTGCCCAATGAATACAACCTACTGAATGCGCCTGAACAAAGCTTCGGCCACGTTCATGTCCCGTAGAAACACACCACAACCTTTTTGGAGAATGTCATGACACCCATAGATCAGATCATGCAACAGGACCATGAACGCCTGGATCAACTTTTGGAGCAAAGTGCCCAGGCTGTCCGCCAAGGCGCATGGCAGGAAGCTGCGCAGTTCCTGGAAGCCTTCCGCCACGGCATTGTTGATGGTCATATGGTCGTGGAAGAAGGCACCTTATTCCCTGCCTTCGAGCTACAGGAAGGCAGCGAAGATCATCCTCTGACCGCACTACTCCGCAAGGGGCATCAGGATCTGCGGGTGTTTTTTGAAGAAATGGCGGAGGCCATTGC
>NZ_JACKYY010000064.1:0-11348 GCF_015100075.1 Acidithiobacillus sp. HP-11 | reverse complement strand
CCATGGCTAAMSTTCCAGTGGATCAGTCGGACGCACATCCATAACCGTGGGACGGGATACTTCTTTAGCCATGGTGTATACCTCCATCTTATAACAATAACCTTCTAACAATCATAGCCTGCTCTCAGGCTGAAAGATTTATGGGTACGCTCCAGTAAAATTTCAAGGGGGTGTATAGTGGTATCTAAGCGAATGGAATGCACGTTCTTCAGCGGTATCTCTAGGCAGCTTCCGAAACAACTGAGCGAAGCTAGTAGATGTCCTAAAGAGTGTGCCACAAGGGCTTCCTACCCCTGTGGCACAAATCATCTTCAAAGATGATAAAAAGGAGAGTAATGTTCAGAAAAATCGGGTCAGTAACATAACGGTACCGACATATTGTCAGTTAGGCCGGACCAATATCCGGATCCATATCGAGTGGATCACCCCATTCATGCCGAACCTCACCTCGCCGCCTGTCTGGAATACTGATTCCTTTGAATAACTCATGGAATGTCTTCAAGTCCGCCGGTATCGACGACAAACTAGCCAAGGACTCCATAATCTTACCAGCCTCTCTTTCGCTCATTGTCGCTACGACCATCTTATCTTCAACATTAACCTGCATGAGATACTCCTTGATAGAACGACTTTGGTTGACGGAAGTTGTTATCCATGGAAAGTACTGCCTCTGCGGAAAGATAGGCAAAGTCCAAAGTAGACCGGTTGAATTCTCCCGCTTTTTTGAGGAGCGCATCAGATACCTTATCCGCCTCAGACTTAGTCATACTTAACTGGAGTTTTCCATCGGACAGTTTCTCTAGCTTCATAATAACCTCATTAAATAAGCCAAATACGCCCAAACATTCTTAAACGTGCCAACGTTCGATCGCAAAATATGCATAAAGTTCTGTCATGCAGAAGGAACAGGAATGATAGATGCACCCGAGAAACACAGGATTGGATCAGAGATCCCCCGATAATTAGATAATAGATTCTATAAAAATGCCTTATGATAAATCGATAAGTATTCCAATTAATCAAGTTTTCAAAGCAAAATATTAATACTGCTTATGTCTATGACTGCTCTATATTTTACTGTATTTCAATATTTTTCAATCGGTTTTCCTGAATGGTGCTCACTAAATTTAACAAAGCTTCCCGCGAAAAATCCATCTGCACGCCCCTTTCTGCAGTGCCATACAGTGTGACCCGGATATATTCTTGTTCTGGATCGTGCCTTAACTGATCCACAGCCTCCAGCAAGGCCTGTTGAACCATGGGATAGAGCCGCATCTGTATCGCGGGGATCCGCTGACCTTCAGCATTTTCCATGACTAGCCCAATTTCCAGAATTGACGACTGCGCCCGATCTTTTTCATTTTCACCATCCATTTTGTATCTCTCCTGCAGTAATTTTAAACGATCTACTGCCGTTTCATTGGGTCCTTGCCATTAAAAAACAATACGCCAAACCACATCGCAACGTCCGTTATCTTTTACTATCGCCTAACGCCGCGTGATTCCACCAAGATTTCTTCCAGCAAATCCATCTGGCCAGTATGTGTGGCAGAGTCCTCTGAACAGAGCATGCCACTCACGGATACTCCCAGCAATCGGATAGATGGCTGTGATTCAACGGGAAGCGCCTTGTCCAACAAATCTGGCAGACAGGCAATAAGATCTTCTTTGCGCCAAACAGCCTGCGCATGGGTATAGGCTCTTGTGATTGTTTCAAAATCAGAAAAGCGCACCTTGATGCTGATAGTGCGTCCCGCCAGCCCCACGGTTATCAGGCGAGCGGAAACCTGGCTCGCCATTTCCTGCAAATGGGCCAGCATGACCTGAGGGTCGTTTATATTTTGCGGGAAGGTCCGCTCCGCGCCTACGGACTTTCGCTGGCGACTGGGTTGAACGGGACGTTTGTCAATGCCTCGGGCAATTTCGTAAAACCAAAGACCGGTCTTGCCGAATTGTGCGATCAATGTTTCCCTTTCGGCATTTCGGAGATCCAGAACGGTATGGATACCCAGTGTGGACAACTTTTTCACCGTGGCCGGTCCAACACCGTGGAGCTTGCCAACGGGGAGGGGAGACAGAAAGTCCACGCCCTTTTCAGGCGGGATCACAAAAAGCCCATTGGGCTTGCGCCAATCGGAAGCGAGTTTCGCCAGCAACTTGTTGTAAGATACCCCTGCCGAGGCGGTCAGACCAGTTTCCTGTTGGATGCACCAACGAATTTCCCGGGCAATCTGTACCGCCAGGACCCCATCGGCAGTGGCCGCTGTCACGTCCAGAAAAGCTTCATCCAGTGACAGAGGTTCCACAAGTGGGGTATATCTCCGTAGAATCTCCATGACCTGACGGGAGGCTTTCCGATAGGCCTCCATGCGGGGGCGGAGAAAAATCGCTTGCGGGCAGAGCGACCGGGCACGGGCGGCTGTCATGGCGGAATGAATGCCGAACCGACGGGCTTCATAGCTGCAGGTGGCCACGACACCTCGACCAGCCGGGTCGCCGCCAACGATGACGGGTTGTCCTTGGAGTTCGGGATGGTCCCTTTGCTCCACAGCGGCGAAAAACGCGTCCATGTCCACATGAATGATCTTGCGAATTTTGGTGATCTGCTCGGTCAGCAGGTTCGGCAATGAACAGTCTCCTCACTCCTCAGTTACTTAAATTCTATCAGGAACCAATCATGAGGGGAGGATGTCTTGTTACCTCCAAGTCACCTCATTGACAAGCTGCTGTAAGTAATGGGAGGGATGCCCATATGCGGGGAGTGGCTCTTGTTGGGCTCAAAAAGCCGTTCTATATGGGTGTGGCCTTGATGACCAATCCAGAATCCCCAGAAGGCCGCGAATAAAACTAACGCAAGGATCTTCAAGATACGCTTGAGCACAAAATTGGCTCATTTCTTGCGATCTTTTGCAGATTGTTGCCACCAATAAACGGCTTTATGCGTGTTGGTTGGTACACCCTCGCCGAAGTTGTAGGCGAAGGCCAGATGAAAAGCCCCATTGGCGTTTCCGGATTCTGCCGACTTACGAAACCAGATATCTGCTTTTTGCTGGTTTTTTGGAATCCCTCTCCCATAAAAATAGTGCACACCTAAGGCATTTTCTGCTGCAGGATCTCCAGCATGCGCCCATTTTACAAGTTTATTCACAGACATTCCTGCCACTGATTTTGGCATCTCCGTTACATGCACCCGAAATTCGGGGACGTGATGAACCACTAACTCACCAGCCGTTGCTGCAACGGGAATTACGGTGAGACCAAAAGCAACGTAGTAAATGCACTGGCGACATAAGAGCGTGGACATAGCACCTTCCTGGTATAGGAAAATGCCCCGTGACGTGGGGCTGAATCCGTCAAAACAGCAACGAATTCACGGCAGATGCCTGATTCCAAGAGGTCCTTGGAGTATTCGCCAACATCATCTGCTGCTCGTGTTCAGACACCGCGAGCTGGTCTTTGGGGTATATCTCGTAATGCTATCAAATGGGCAATTGAGGATGATCTGTTTTTTCAGGATGCTTCCAGCGTACTGACAGGATCTCGTGACTGGCCAAGGGATTTATGGGGGCTGCCAGTACATGGGATGTCTGAATGGGCGTCCTCATCTCTGTTCCAGGCAAAAACCATCGGGTCATCATGACCGGTTCAGGGAAGTTGAAGGCTGGACCGATGAAAGGACCAAAAGATACCCGCATGAGCTGATTCATTTGAGCGATCTGTTGATCCATTGCCACCTGCATGGAGCGCATCTGCCACAAACTCCGATTGATCAGCGCTTGCGCCTGTACTGGAGAGAGATGGCTGGCAGTCACCTGCAAATGTCCGGGATGACCTTGTGCCCCCCAAGTGACCGTTTGTATTCGGATGACACCACCGGGAATATGAATGGTTTTGTTTTCCGCAGAAACGGGAATCGAATGGCCATCCACTGAAACATAAGCTGTCGCCGCATGGGCGAGGGGTAAGGCCATAGTCGCACCGAGAAGGGGCAAGCTCGCCAAGGCAAGCCACTGGCGTTTTGTTTTCGAGAGAGGGTTTCTTTTCATGGCTATCCTCCTTGCTGTAAAAAACCCTGGGACCAAAACAATCGGATGGAAGTGTTCTTCCATCCGAAAAGACCGGAGTTCCTATCAGAAAGTTCCCTGCCAGTCGGGGTCGAACTTGACGAGGCGATGATTGTTCACGGTTTTGTTTGAAGGCTTTCACTGCAGAATCACCTGGAATTTGCTAGCGATATAATGGTCTTAGGCGGGTGAGCAATAGCAGATCATTTCGGATGGCATTTATGGATGTAATCAACAAATCGGTTATGGACAGGCTGAGCGCCCAATCCCAAAAATTTCGGCATACGCAGCCTTACCCATGGACCCGCATTACTGATTTTATTTTTCCGGAAATGTTTGAACAACTCTGCAAGGATCTTCCTGATCCCGTTCTTTTTGAATCCCAAATGGGTTACAAAAGAGCGCACGGGCAAGCAAGCCATGATCGTCTCGCACTGCAATATCGACCAGCGCTGGAGAAAGTCCTGACGCCCAGCTGGAGGGATTTTATTCACGAATTGCACAGTGAGGCTTACAAGGATTTCTGGCGCGAGATGCTCGGTTTAACATCCAGGACACCGGTTATCCTGACCATGCACTGGCATTATGCGCCATCCGGCGCCTCCATTTCACCCCATACGGATGCCCGGCGGAAAGTAGGTTCGCATATTTTTTATTTCAATACGCCAGAAGACTGGGAAGAAGCCTGGGGCGGACAGACGCTGGTACTGGATGATGGTGGCAAATGGCCACGTCATTCGGCACCGGTCTATACGGATTTGCGCGAGGCCGGGGCCTCACAGGTACTGGGGAACCGGAGTTTTCTCTTTGCGCAAACTGATCATTCCTGGCATGCCGTCAAAGCCGTGCAGTGTCCGTCAGGTCATTTGCGTAAGGTTTTTATCGTCGTTGCCAACCGCCTCACCCCGCAGGTCATCTGGCGACGCGTCCGGGGTAAAGACGCTGACGGCTACCGTCTGGCTGGTGGTGTTCAAAAAAACTAATCGTTAATAGATGATGCATATATTATGCAAGGAGAAATCCTTGCATCCCCTTTTTGCTGCCCCGATTACGGATTCTCAGATGAGGTACCTTGTCCTCAGTAATGTTGCCTTGTCGATCTGATTAACTTCAACTTTGGGATGATGACGCCGGAACAATATGGCAATTGATTCTATGCAAATTTTCTACGTGGTTTAACATTCTTATTATCATGGCACGACTCCAATATTCGCCTCTTTTAATTGTAGGTAACGGCGATATGGGCTGGTCACCGGAAGTGCGGTGATGGCCGATTTGTAAGCCTGTTCTGCCTTTTCAGGCTGATCCAAAGCGGTATAAGCATCGCCTTGGATTTCATCCGTGATAGCTGCGAAGGCCTTGCTGACCTTTGTTAATAGGATAAGTGCCTTGTGGGGATGATGATGATCCACATAGAGCCTTGCCAGACTCAGGCGGGCCAAACTATGCATGCCGAGCGGTACTTCATGATGATCAATAATCGCTTTGAAGGCTTTTTCAGCAACGGCTACCTGTTTGTCTTCCATATCCAGGCGAGCTAGAAAAAAATGCGCAAGCGTTCCATAGGGTGTGTGATTATAGGTATTTATAATGCTTTCCGCACTGGTACGGGCAACGCTATTATTCTTGTGAAACGTAGCGTTTACCAGTTCACTATAGAGCAGCGCGGCCTGTTGCATCTGGTGCTGCTGATACTTGTTGTAGCCCAAAACAGCCAAGCCAACAAAAAGAAAAAAGAGAACGCCTATAATGAGCAGCGTTCGATGACGGTGGAAAAATTCCGTGAGTTCTGGACCAGTCATTAACAACAGAATGGGTAGCAAGTGATTTATAATCTTGTATTAAGATCAGCAAGAAATCAACCCTACCTCAATTCATTTTCTGCTTCGCCTCGTCAAACCGATAGACCTTTTTGTCTACATGTTCTGTTGATGCGCAGACAATGAACAATTCATTGAACTTGCAGTCTCATACAGGGAAGCAGGATCTGGCGGTTTACCGATGGATTTGATGAATTCCTTTTGCTCCGGTTGTTTTATTACCAATGTTCAAACCTATCCATGGAGGTGGTCCGATGTGGATGATAAGAAAGAAATTTCCAGCCATTGCTTTAACAGTATCGGCCCTTCTTTCGGGCTGTGCCACCATCACTCCCGTCAGTGGAAACTTCCCGAAAATTGCGCCTGAACAGGCACAATCGGGTCGGGATGACGGGAAGATCGTACGTTGGGGTGGAAAATTGATTGAAACTCAACCCGAGGAGCACCAAACCTGTTTTACGGTATTGGGTGAACCTTTGCGTCACAATGGCCAGCCCAAATCAGAAAAAGGGGAAGCCCACACGGGCCGTTTTTTGGCATGTACTCCGGGTTTCTATGATCCAATGGTTTACAGCAGCGGACGGAACATCACCTTCGTGGGGCGGATAGTGGGCGTAGTCCATCATAAAATTGGGCAGTTCAATTATCTCTATCCCAAATTGGAGGCAGGCGCTGTTTATCTTTGGCCTCTTCGACCGATAAAACCGCCTGTCCAGGAACAGTTTTACATGGGGGTTGGGTTCGGCAATTACCCGGGTTGGTGGTACGGACCAGGTTGGGGTTTTTGGCCATACTGGTAGTGTGTTGAATGCACGTCTGATATTGTCCCTGCATAGAGAGACCCAACCGGATATTCAAGATGTTGGATTAATCAGTCGAATGTTTGGAGCGTGTTGAGTCTGTGGCTGGATGGTAGACTTTCAGGGTGTGCTGATCAGGCATATCCACGTCATGTACCAACCAGTAGTGGCCTATCTCAAAAGCGCCCCAATAACACAGAGCGAGGACTATCAGTACTAACCATTGTTTCAATGAGGCCTCCTAATAATGGGTTTGATGGTGAAAAGGTTTAGCAAGGAAGCTCCTGTCCGGAGCTTCCCTTTTGTACGCTCTTCAATGGCCAGGTAACTTGATTGACTGACCCACCCGGATCGATGTGATCTGATTGATCACCGACCAAAACTCAAACTCAACCCGGAAGCGTAATCACGACAAAAAGACTTTCATGATGGCTACGCACCCGCATAGATATCGGGGTGTTTGCCGGAAGCCCTTTTACCAACTGTGCAAATTGCTCAGGACTGTCGACACGCTGCTGGTTGATAGACAGGATAGCCATTCCGCTGTGCAAACCGATAAAAGCTGCCGGTCCCGGGTAGACCGCCTGGATCAACACCCCGTGATGAATACCCAGTGCTTTTTGCTCTTTATGCCCCAAGGTTCCAATGCGCAAGCCCAGCCGACGAATATCCAGACTCTGTTTGCTAATGGCGAGCTGCATGTGTTGAGGCATGGTGCCCACTTTAACCCGCAAGGTGTGGGGTTTACCCTGCTCTAAAACCCCAACCTTGATGCTTCTGCCTGGCGGTGTGTCTCCAACCAGTGGGGGAAGTGTACCCACACTATATATGGGATGATGGCCATAGGTGACAATGATTTCACCCGGTTTTAATCCCGCTTTGGCAGCAGGGCTTGAGGGCATAACCTGGGCAACAAGTGCTCCGACGGGCTCAGGGAGATGGAGGGCTTTTGCCAATTGAGGGGTGACGGGCTGAATTTCGACACCAAGCCATCCGAACTTCAATTTTTGGTGGCGCTCGAAAGCATGCACCGCACGCATGGCTGTATCTATAGGTATACTGAACGACAAACCCATATACCCGCCATCGTTGGTGTATATTTGATCATTGATGCCAACCACCTGTCCCCGCATGTTGAAGATGGGCCCACCCGAGTTGCCCGGATTAATGGGTACATCACTTTGAATAAATGGAATATATTCATCGTCGTGCGGCAATGAGCGATCCAGCGCGCTCACCACGCCTTGGGTGACGGTATTGTACAGGCCAAATGGCATACCAATAGCCAGGAGCCATTGACCAACCTGAAGATTTTTTGAATTGCCAAGACGCACTATGGGGAGATTGTGTGCATGAATTTTGAGTAATGCGGTGTCGTAACGCACGGATAAGCCCACAACGCGCGCACGATAAGCATGGTGATTAGTCAGGGTGACGACAATATGATGCATACCGCGCACAACGTGACCGGCAGTAAGAATGTAACCATTATGGGAAATGATAAAACCCGAGCCAAGTGCCTTGGTAACCTCTTTCACCGGGGGCGTGTAGTTCGGTAGGCCATGGAAAAAACCAAAAAAGGGACTGTTTTCTGGAAACGGATTGAAAAATCCTTGGTGACCGTGAACAATTTTTGTCGAGGAGTCCGTAATTCTGACAATGGCGTCTCCAAACTTTTTCACGATGGGGGTGAAGTCAGGCAGATTTACTATGCGTTCCGCATTAGCGGCTTGTTGAGGGGACGGCAAGGGCGTTATGGTGCCATCCGTCTGCCCGAAAACAAGATCAGACACCCCCACACTGAACCCCAAGGCAAGAGCCACAGCCAGCGTTAGGATATAGCGAGAATTTTTCCGCAGCTTGGTTTTCATCAGTTATCTCCTTGAATTTTGCGGTGTCCCTGACTCAGATTTAAATCTGCTGTGCAAAAGAATCTTGGGATTCTTGCCGGGTTTGGACGATGTGTTTTTGGCAGTCATAGAGGCCGGATAAAGCTGGCATCCTGGAACCAGGTAATCTGGATTGATATCCTGCTCCCGAGCCTGATTGGCTGACTGACAAAGGTAGTGTGCTCCTGCTACAAAGGCCAGATTATGGTGAACATCAGCCATACCTGCACCCGGATGAATGCCCAGCAAAACCAAAATGGTTAGCAATAGCCGCTTTTTCATATCCATTAATCCCATGAATAAAATTTGCTCAGCTTTATAGAACGGTGGTACTACCCGATGAATAGACAACTTCCGGGTATGTGACATAAAGAACTCTATGAATTGCCGGGTTGAGCACTATGTATTTTTCTAATGGGAAAGTTTTGCTTAACATTTTAGATCTCCTTGGACTGTAAAACTACAGATTACGTCTCTATTGGATAACATTTATGGGAACAAGTTCTGAGGTTTTCAAGTAGTGGATTAGAGTTGAGAAATTGATTGGTGCACTGTTAGAGAGATAACCCATCAGCGAGCATGACGCCAGGGAACTTTCTGGTCGGTTAAAGGTCAGTTTATCTATCTTGAATTCCGGAGAAAGAAAATGCATATCTATCTTGTTGAGGTGTGATGCGCACACCTTGAAGTGCGATGGTAGCCTTTTTAGAGGGTCGGTATCTGAATGCTAAGTATGGATATAGTTCGCAGTCACGATTATCGGGATAGAATCGTTGTTCTTATGGTCGCTCCGTGTAATGTTTCCTCCCGGTTCTGTGGTGTTAGATCACAGATGTATTGAGACTGTCTGTTGTGGATTTCTGCAACGATAAGAAGGTGGTTCACATGAAAAAAATTCGATTGATTATTCTTGCTACTGTGGTTAGTGCCTATGCCATTCCGTCCTTCGCTGGAACAGTTGCTACGGTTAATGGAAAGCCCATTGATCAGAGCGAAGTGCAAACCATTCTGTCCATGAGCCCAAACCTTGCGAAGACACCCCACGCCCGGCACCAAGTTGTGCAAAATTTAATCAACATGGAGATATTGTCACAATACGCCATCAAACATCACATCAATGAGTCCGCTAATTTTAAGACGCGTTTAGCGTTGGCTCGTGAGCAGATTCTTGCTGATGTGGCGGTGGATCATTATGTCCATGATCATCCTGTAACCGCTTCGACCCTTCAATCAGCCTACCATAATTTCGTGAAATCCATGGGAAAAAAAGAGTACAAGGTTCGGCAAATTCTGGTAAAAACGAAAGCTGATGCGGAAAACATTTTGAGAGCCCTTAAAAATGGAAAGAAGTTTAAAGGGTTAGCTCAAAAAGATTCGATTATACGGTCCGGTTCGGCGCATGGCGGTGAGCTTGGTTGGATTGTGCCTGCTATGTTTTCTGCGCCCCTGGCCAAAGCCATAGAAACCGCACCGATAGAAAAGCCATTCGGACCTGTAAAGACACAGTATGGCTATCACGTCATGGAAGTTCAGGCAACTCGGGTAATCACTCCACCATCCTTTAACGCGATAAAAGAGCGTCTTAAAGTTCAACTCGCTCAACGAGAAGCGGCCAGATTTGTCGATGATCTTCGTCATCATGCTAAAATTAAAATATTTGGCTAGCCGTAGTATGTATAATGGATAAATGTTCGTAAGTACGCTCAAGAATGAAACCATGCGTTCATGGTTGGATGGGAGCTAAATCTCATCTACTTAAATATATCTCATGAATGCTTCTGATGGAGAGGGAGGGAGATGATCTGCTTTTTAACCTTGATAGGTATGCTGCGATGAAGGATTATATCATCCTACTGATTTCGGCATTCATGGGTCTTGATTTTGTGTTATCGGGAGCGTTATGGCCGCAGTATTATTGCGCAACATTAATTATTTTTATGACCTTGATAGTCTTACAAATCTATCTAGTGTATGTGTTGCATAAAAAGGCTGGTTGGCCTGATGATTGAGTCTATGTAATCTAAAACTTTGATTTCTGGGTACCACTATACCTTAAGGTTAAGGAAATATGTGCACGCAATGCTGCTTTTCCACCACAGCATGTCTCTTAAAACGGTCTTCTGATCCGCTTAAATCACTCATGCTTTGGCTTCGAATAGCTATCTATCAGTACGCGATCTTGGCGCGTTTGCTGGTTCATCGTGAAGCAGGGCTACTGTGACATTTATTATGGATAAAGTAATCTTCACATGTGAGGGTATAAGATATGCCAATCAATCCAAAAATATTCCATAAGCTAAGAGCAAACTGGTCTGTTCTTACGGTTTACGAACGTTTTGAACAGATATTTTCAATCGCCATATCTTTCGTGATAATGGTAGTTATTGTGCTTGCTTTTGGCAGCTTTTTGTCACACGTCGTAAACCTATTGGAAATAAAAATAATTGATATAAATAATCGTACTTTTTCCACTATTTTTGGCTCTATTATGAGCTTGCTGATTGCCCTGGAGTTTAATCATACAATTTTCCACTCCATCAAACATCGTGGACAGATAGTCCGTGTTAAAACGGTGGTTCTGATTGCTATACTGGTAATAGCTAGAGAGTTCGTTTTACTGGATACCGGAAATAGGTTCCTCGCTGTTTTAAGTGGGTAGCTTGAGATCCAGCTTACCCAGTACGAGGTAAGCCATGTTAATAAAATTCTTGTGGGTGCGATAGCCCCGTGCCCTGGATTTGGCGGACTGGAGCAGACTGTTGAAACCTTCCAGAG
>NZ_JACKYY010000057.1:0-14647 GCF_015100075.1 Acidithiobacillus sp. HP-11 | reverse complement strand
CAGACAGGGCAAGCAAGCCGACTTCCCTTGGGAAAGTTGATATGCAGGTCCAACCGCTTCTCCTCCAGCTTGAAAGTCACATCGTCCACCAKSSAMGGNKGAACCAACCCCAACGCCAAGGTAAACAGCTTGTCTTCGTCCATCATTAACCTTCCCTAGATCAGCAATGCCCTAAGACTACCGTACCCTCGTATCCACTCCAAGTAGCGAGGAGCCTGATTTGAGCCATTGTTCTGCCAGTTTCTCTCGGTCTGTATCCAGGATCATCCTGTTCCAATAGGGGTAGCGAACATCCATGTGCTGCAGCAAGCCAGCACGAATGACACCATCCCGGCGACGTGTCACGTTTTCGCCAAAATCCTCAAAACTGACATGATGCTGTAAAAGATCATTAAATAAATAAAGCTTTTCAGGATAGCTGATCCATGGATTAGTGTGATCGCCCAACGGTTGATAAATAACATAGGGATTGTGTGCGCCCGCTGCTTTGGGTTTTAGAGAAGATGTGCCGCCGGGACCTGCATTCCAGAGCAAACCACGATTGGAATAATATTCTGGCCACAGGCGTTGAACAACATCTGAATCCGAGGCACCATCAGTCCATTGGTGGCCTTGCGCGGTGACTTCCCCGTCGGCCATGAAATTGGCCAGCAAGGCATAATGTCCGGCCAAATTATACAAGTTCGGTAATTCTTTCTGATTATATAAATCAAAATGCGGATCTGCCCATTTCCCAGCCGGTTTATAATCTCCTAAATCCTCATCAAATGTCTTGTTTTCACGGAGAATAAATACAACGTAGTGAATATGCTTACGCAGATAGGCGGTAGTTTTGACATTTTCCTTATTGCGGACGTTGCGCTGCTCCAAAGTAAAACCATCATTGTGCAAAGCCGTCTTTGTCCATTCAGCAGGGTGGGCCGGGATGTCCTTGAGAGCCACTTTCTGGATCACGCCGTGCATCATGTTGCCAATCCACTGGCTTTGCAGATTGGGTCCGGAGCCCAGGCCTTTGGCGCAACTGATATACAGCGCATCGTTCGCTATGCTCAGACTGGTCGGGTACCAGGCTGTAGGAATCAGTCCCAGACGCTTCCCGGTGTGGATGTCATACACCGCTACATCGTTGTTACCTGCATTGGCAACATAAAGTCTGCCATCGGCAACGGCAAGCCCGTCCGGATAGCTGCCCGGAGGAGCGTCAGGATAAGGGCTGTCATCTATTACCTGTAATGGCCGCAAATTTTTAGTGTCCACTTCTACCACCTTGTCAATATTTGCGTCGGCGACAAAAACGTTGGGACTATTCGGTACGGCAACCATTGCGGTGGGATGCACACCCGCCGCCACTGTCGAGGAGCCGACCGCCGGACCGGTGGGGATTTCGCCCAGAACCTGCATGCTTTGCCGGTTGAGAACGACAACGCCGTTACCCGCCCAGTCGCTGACTACCAAGTGCTGACCACTGTCGGCCAGGGTCACCGCAAAGGGATAAGCGCCGACATTGACATATTCGGTTTTGCCGGTAGCGATATTGATACGTGCCAGGCTATTGGCGAGCATGCCCGTGACATAGAGGTGCTTATTTTCAGGGCCAACCACCACAGAGTCCGGATAAAACAGATATTTCTTCTGGTGGTTGCCCTGATACTGATAGGGATACTGATCCTTTGGAAAAGCCTGCCACTGTAAGGAATACTGATGAATAACCGTAATTTTTCCCTGAATGTTGCGCAAAGCCACTACTTGATCCGAATTCCCCCCGGTAGCGTAGAAAGTACCATCCGGACCTGCAGCCAATCCCTGGAAAAAGTCGCTGTGCGAGAGAACGGATGTGGAAATCACTTTCGGATTGCTTTCAGCAGCAAGTGAAGCTTTGGCTTGGGCAGTTTTCAATGAAGCGTCTTCCTCGGGCACATAAACCACCCCTGCCGCACCCGCATGTTGTGGATTGATAGCGATTCCACTACCGCCGGGAGTTGCAAAAGCCATTGCTTGAGCCGGTGCGACTTTAGAAAAAGCGGCCAGACGATCAATCCGCTGAAGCGTCTTTCCGTCATAAAATGTAATAGTTTGAAAAGGTGTTGCACCATTAGCCAGCACAGCAACATCATCCCCATAAGCGGCTACCATCGTAGGGAAATTTGGTGTGCCGTTGATGGTACCAACCGGTGTTGCGCTGCGTCCGGTGGGTAAGATGGCGGTATAATTTGCTTTGTTTTGTGCGTCAAGCTGAACCGCACTCAATACTTGTCGATCAAGTGGGTTAGCCAAGGCGGATGGCAAGTTGTAGAGCAGCCCTGCGAAGATACTACTGATAACACTCATCCGGACAAAATTTCTCGGTACCCTTTTCAATGAGTTGTATGCCTGCGAATGTTCTTGTGTAGCCTGCGGGGAGCGTTGCCAATACAACGCGCGCAAGATGCTCCTTAGCAGAGAAGATCGCTGCATAGGAATTTGCTTCATCGTGTCTGAAATCATCACTCCGCTATGGGCAGACAACCACGGCTGGCTATGCGTCAGATTATGTTTTACGACGTTCATGTGGCTATCTCCATGTAAAATATGCAATGCTCAAACTATGCTCGATACAAAAATCTTTCTGAGAGTTCTATACCTCACTGTCGCAGATACGATAGCAACGAAATGTGACACTATTGCGTCAATTTCATGACTTTTTCCTTACAAAAGATAATGATCGTGGAAATTTTCAAAAAAATAATATTAATCAATTGGATGGAATTTAAATAATATTTTCTATTCTAATATAATTTATTATTATAGTATGTTGTTCTAATCACTCCCTTTCTGAGCAAAATTCCGGTACAATTCTATTGTCTCTGCCAGGAGGCCTACATCATGCTACAGTGGATGACCGAAAGCCCTGCAGGTTTTGTTGCACTGCTTGTTGTTGCCTTTATTGTAATGCTGGGTGTGTATTTGTTACCGGCTCTGCTGGCCTGGATAATGGCCTGTCCGCAGCAGATGACTATTTCATTGCTGAATGTTTTTCTAGGTTGGACTGTGTTTGTCTGGATAGCGGTACTGGTTTGGGCTTTGGCTTCTGGCAAAGCTGAGCGTTTTGACGAAAATCCGGTTGTCAGAAAGGAACCCTGGTTGCGCTAGCTGTCAATAATGAAAAAATTCTCAATGTATTATCAGATTATTCAGGAAAAAAATGAGCGAGCTTAAGCAAAAGGGAAAAACTAAAGTGGACGCCACGGCCCCATCCGTCGATCAGGAAAAATTCCCTCTGGTCATTTTTACGGTCGGAACAGCCGCTTCGGGCAAAAGCTCGTGGGCAATTTCCATGCAGGCAAAGCATCCTGCCTTGCGTATTATCATCCTGGAACGGGACATGATCCGGGTGGCCTTGCAAGAGGCTGAGACCGGTCAACCCTTTTCCTGGGGCGAATGGAATCCGGCCTGGGAAAGCAAGGTACAATGGCTTTGGGAGCAACGGGTTCACGATGCAGTCAAACAATGTGATGTGTTGATTATGGCAGATACTCATCTGGACGCCGTGGAACTACAAAAAAAGGCCACCTGGTTACGGGAGTTGGGCGTGACGGATTTCACCCTGAAGTACTTTCAGGCTTTGCCGTTAACGGATCTCCTGCGCCGGGATCAAGGCAGAACCCATCCTGTGGGTGGTGAAGCTCTGCGCGAACATCTTAAAAAAATTGTTGCGGAAGATCGCTACTGGGCTGCTATTGAAGGGATTTGAGGGGGTCTGTTTAGACCTGCTGTTCTGGTTCCAGAGCGCAGGGGTGTTCGGTATCTCCGGTTTCTACTTGCAGGGTAGGATGAACGATGGCGAACTGTTCCCGGAGTGTCGTAGCAATGTCCGATAAAAACCCATCGCCGGGAAAACCTTGAGGCATAACCAGGTGTGCTGTCAGGGCAGTTTCGGTGGTGCTCATGGCCCAGATATGCAAATCATGTACGGCCGCCACATCTGGAAGGCCGCGTAAATAGCGGCGCACGGCATCAGTATCAATATTGTCCGGGACCCCGTGCAAAACGAGGCGGGCAGCTTCTTTCAGCAAAGACCAGGTGGCCAGAATAATCAGGGCGCTGATAATGAGACTGACGGTTGAATCCAGCCAGTACCAGTGCATAAACAGCATGACGATTCCTGCCAGCACGACACCCAGAGAAATAAACGCATCCCCGGCCATGTGCAAGAAGGCCGCTTTGATATTCAGGTCACCCTTGCGCCCGGACAAAAACAACAGGGCCGTACCGGTGTTGATCAGTACTCCCAGGGCAGCAACGGCAATGACTACCCGGCTGTCTACCGGGCTGGGATGAAGCAGGCGTTCTATGGCCTCCCAGGCAATGCCACCAGTCACAACCAGCAGAAACAGAGAATTCGAGAGTGCTGCCAGAATGGAGCTACTACGCAAGCCATAAGTGTAGCGCTGTGATGGAGGCCGCAAGGCCAAGGCGCTGGCACCCCAGGCCATCACCAGGCCCAGTACGTCACTCAGGTTGTGGCCAGCATCGGCGAGCAAAGCCAGTGAATGACCCAGCACGCCAAATACGGCTTCTGCGAGCACAAAGACCACATTCAGGAAAATGCCAATGGAAAAGGCCCGCCCGAAACTTTTGGGCGCATGATGGTGATGGCCGTGGTGATGCCCGGAATGAGGATGCTGGTGATCATGCCCATCTTGTCGGGATTCGCAGCGCGCTGACGTATCATGCTGGTGTATCAAAGGGAATTTTGCTTCGCTCAAGGGATTATGCTCTGGATGGATTTTTACCCTTCACAAGCATAGGGAAAAAGCTTAGTCTGGACAACTCTCCATTAGACCGGAGGTCAGAGTTGATATCGGGAATGCCTGGAAAAGTTTTAATTTTAAGTGCCTCTCTGCTTTTTTTGCCATTAGCTGCAACGGCAGCCCCTGGCACTAAGCCGCTGGCTTCAAGCGCGACTGAGGCAGTTACACCTGCTGTGTTGGCGAAATGGATGTCCGGGGCCGAGCATGGTTATGGACCGGATCAATATCGTCTGGGACTGGCTTATGCTGCGGGGGATGGTGTCGCTCAGAATTTCAGTGAGGCCGCACACTGGTGGCGTAAAGGTGCCTACAACATCAATCCTCAGGCGGAACTCATGTTGGGTGAAGCCTATGCTCATGGCTGG
This sequence comes from Acidithiobacillus sp. HP-11, assembly GCF_015100075.1. Classification (NCBI taxonomy): domain Bacteria; kingdom Pseudomonadati; phylum Pseudomonadota; class Acidithiobacillia; order Acidithiobacillales; family Acidithiobacillaceae; genus Acidithiobacillus; species Acidithiobacillus sp. HP-11. Next base: position 9,492 of record NZ_JACKYY010000057.1, on the reverse strand, counting down.
GGAGTACCACGCGATATAGACAAGGCTATTCACTGGTGGAAAGCTGCCGCGCGCTATGGCCCGCCAGAAGTAGCCAGCCGCGCCCAACTCCTGTTGGATTCAGCCGTATAATTTCAGCCGGTTAATAAGGAATTTTCATGTGTTTTCTGTTTAATCAATGGCCTGCCTGGATGGCCTTCATGGCCTTCATGGCATTTTTCAGTGTTTCAGTGCAGGCCATGGCCGATGAACCGGATGTGACGCCGTCAGTGATTTCCAAAAGTGAATTTGCGAAAAAGCCGGAATGGTCCGGAACGGTTGGTCTGGGTCTGAGCAGCAGTACCGGAACCAGCCAGGCACTCAATCTGAACACCGATGATGCTTTGCTGTGGCATCGCGGTTTGTGGTCGAACCAAAGCAGGCTTCTGTATAACTACGCGACTTCTCAAGGGGAAGTCAGCGCCGATCGCCTGGATGTCAGCAACCAGACCCGCTATGACATTGCCCTGCAGCAATATTTGTTTGCGAATCTCAATTATCATCGCAACCATTTTGACGGGTACTATTTTCGTGCTGACGAAACCCTGGGTTATGGACACTTTTTTGTTCTGAATCAGGTTTCTCATCTGCGTCTTGAAGCGGGTGCCGGTGTGCGTCAATCCCACCCTATTGGTGGAGTGTATAGCACGCATCCCATTGCCCGTCTCTATGGAAAATATCTCTGGAAATTCAGTCCACATGCGCATTTATCAGAGGCCGTAGATGCCATTTTGGCGGATAATGGAGCGAATACCTATAATTCGATTTTTACTGTGGTTAGTCCGTTATATGGACCGTTGAATCTGCGTCTTGCCTTTATTGCAACGTACAATGCGAAAGTTCAACCTGGTTTTAGGCCGATGAATACCTTGACTACTATCAATCTGGCCTATAACTTTTAATCAGAAAGTCGGGAAAATTTTTCCTGAAATTTTTGAACATAAGGTGCATAACGCTCTACGGCATCTGCTGCAGGATAAAATATTCTTCCCGGTTGGACGGGTGTCTGCCCTAATATTTTTAAGCCCCCCAAATCGGCAGCCGCAGCAATGAGAGCAGATCCTTTTGCCGCCTCAGTGTCCACTGTGATTTCTACAGGCCGATTCAAAATGTGGGCACGCATTTGCATCCAGGCAGCATTCATACTGCCACCCCCCACCGTTTTTATGGGCCCCTGAATGCTCACCTCCGCTTTTTCCATGACGTCATAGCCCCAGGCTTCAATATAGCTGAGTCCTTCCAGCAACATCTGAAAAGTCTCGGCATTTTGTCCGCTGGGAATGGTACTTCCCGGCCATGTAGGCGCCTGGATCGGGAAGCGTTCTCCGCTGCTGGCCAGAGGATACAACAAGGCAGCGCTGGGATATGCCGGATGAAGGGAGGATTCCAGCGCCCGCATTTGTTCTCGCTGAAAATGCTGCAGCAGGATACTTGCTCCGGCATTGGATGCCGCGCCAACCAGGCAAAAATCACCCAGATAATGGCTATAAAGACCCATTGTATTTATTGGTTTGCCATGCACGACCTTGAAAGCCAGGGATGAACCAAGGCTGCTCAGGGCTGTGCCGGGCATATATAAACCAGCCGCAGTGGCCGCTGCAACGCTGTCTGTACAACCGGCGCGAATCTGGACTGCTGTGGACAAGCCCAGCCTTTGAGCCCATGATTTATCCAGCGTGCCGATGCTGATCCCTTCATGCACCACTTTCGGTAATATTGCCGGATCAATATCTGCAGTTTTCAGGATATTGAGCATTTTCTCCGGATATTTCATCTGTTGAGCATCCAGACCCATTTTCAGAACATTGCCCCGATCCGAAATCCCCCAGTGATTGGTGAGATGCGCAGCCACCCAGTCCGCCTGATGATGTACGTAATGCGCCTCCGAAAAATTATGGAGATGACAGCGTAACCACAGGAGTTTACTCAGGGAGCTGGCAGGGGATAGACAAATTCCCCCTTCTGGCCATTGCTGTTTCAACTGTTGTGCCTGTGCTGCAGCCCGTTGATCTGAATAGGCCAATACTGGACCCAGAACATTACCCCGTCGGTCACTGAGCAGGAGGGTTCCAGAGGTCCCATCCAGACTCATGGCCTTGATGGCAGACCAGGCCCGGGTATGAATGGATCGCAATTGTTGCGCCAGCATTTCCAGTCCCTGCAACCATCCCTGGCTATCGGTCAAACTTTCAGACGGACAGCCCGGGTAGGGAAGGGCGGCACTGGCTATCTTGTTGAGATTTTCATCAATAATTACGCCGCGCAAGCCGGACGTTCCAAAATCTATTCCCAGATAAGTGGGCATGTCCGGCGCCGATCAGTAACCGGGCTGCTGCCGGGTCCATTGCACACCGGGCAACTGCCCGAGGATATCCGGGTTATCCCAGCCGGGCTGGCGATGTTCGATGAGCAAATCGGTGCTGATGCCTCCACGCACATACCAGCGGCCCAGAAGGCGCAGATAACGCGGCTGAATCAGTTGAATAATATCGTCAGCAATCCGGTTACTCATGGCCTCGTGAAAAGCGCCTTCATCGCGAAAACTCCAGAGATACAGCTTCAGGGATTTAAGTTCAACATTATGCTGGTCAGGAATGAAATCGAGCATAAAGTGCGCAAAATCGGGCTGTCCGGTCAGTGGACAGAGGCAGGTAAACTCCGGCATATCCATATGCACCACATAATCCCGCTCGGGATGGGGGTTGGGAAATCGTTCCAGACTTTTGCTGGGTTGACTGGGCATGGCTTAATCCTCATCATGAAAGTTTCAATAGTCTGATATCATACCTAAAAACCACTGTTCATGCGCCTCTCGGCTATTATTCTTCAAGGCTTCAAGTCCTTTCGCGAAAACACCCGCATCCAGATCAGCGCCAATCCGGTAGTGATTGTCGGACCCAATGGTTGTGGCAAGTCCAATACTGTGGACGCCCTGCGCTGGGTGCTTGGTGAGTCTTCCGCCCGGCAATTAAGAGGCGGCACCCTGAGCGATGTCATTTCCAATGGGGGGGGCAGTCGTCCGGCAACTTCCCAGGCCAGTGTGGAATTGCGTTTTGACAATAGTGATGGCACTGCGCCCGGTGCATTTGCCGAAGTGGCCGAAATCAGTGTCAAACGCAGTCTGGACCGCAAGGGCGACGGTCTTTACCGGATTAACGGCGCGCGTTGCCGGCGGCGGGATGTCAGTGATCTGTTTTTGGGTACAGGTTTGGGCAGCAGTACCTATGCCATTGTCGAACAGGGAACCATTGGTCGGATTATTGAAGCGCGTCCTGATGATCTGCGCGCCATGCTGGAAGAGGCGGGGGGAATCAGCCGCTATAAGGAAAGGCGTCGGGAAACCGCCCAGCGCATTGCCGAAACCCGGGAACATTTGCAACGCCTGCATGATATTCACGGTGAAATGGATGGTCAGTGGCAGCGTTTGCAACGTCAGGCCGAAGCTGCCCGGAAAATGCGGGCCTTGCGCATTGAAGAACGTCAATGGCAATGGTGGGCGGTTTCTGAACGCCTGCAGATGCTGGAGACGGAAGCACAAGTCCTGAATCAGCGCCGCGATGAATTACAGTCCAAAAACCGGACATTGGAAGAAAGCCGCCAGTTGACCGAGCAGGGTCTGGAGCGCTTGCGACAGGAAGCGCGGGTCGGTCAGGACAGCCTGAGCGCCGCCCAGGCCGGTCTGTATGCTGTTCAGGCGGATCTCAGTGAAGCCGATCATCAACTGAAAGAACATCATGCTCAGATTCAGCGTGTTCAGTCGGGAATGGCGCAATTTCAGAACCAACAGCAAAAAATCCAGGACGAAATACAACGCCAACTGGATAGTGAAAAACAACGACAAGAACGCCTTCTGGTTTTGCTGGATCGTCGTGAAGCCTTAAGCACAGAGGAGGAGTCAACTCGCCAAGCCCGTCAGGCCGCAGAGCGTCAGGCTGAAGAGCAGGAACAGGCACGACAGTTGGGCGTGCAAAAGGTTGCTGATTTGCGCCGCAAACGTGATGTGCTGCTGGCTCAGATCCGCGAGCTGGAGCCGCGTTTACAGGATATGGATAGGCGCCTGGGGCGTTTTGTTCAGGAAATACCATCAGAACGCCCTGCTCTCGATGCGGCCGAACTGCGTGTGCAAACGCTGGAAGAGAACCTGAATACGGCAACCCAGCATCTTGCAACTTTGCGTGAGGAATTGGCCCAACAACAAAAACAGATTGAGAACCTGCGCGAGCCCCGTGAAAGTGCCCAGGGCCAGTTGCAAGAGTGCAAGGCCCGCCACAAGGCACTCGAAAGCCTATTGCAACGCCTGCAAAAATCCAGTCCTGCGGGGGTATCCGGGCAAGGGTTGTTGATGGATTGTTTGCAGGTTCGCAAGGGCTGGGAGGCGGCCATTGAACGGGTGCTCGGTGATCGCCTTCATGCCCGGGTGCTTGCTGCGCCTGAGCAGAGCGTGAAGCACAGCACTTTATGGGAATCTGCCGAAGAACTGACGAGCCTTTCTGAAGATGCCTTGCTGAGGATGCTGAAGATTCCTGATAGGTTACGAAAAGGCATGCAGGACTGGCTCTGGGGCTTGCGAACCGCGCCCGACCTGGCCAGTGCCATGGCCAAGCGGCATGAGCTGGGAGCGGGGGAAGCCTGGATAACTCCGCTGGGAGTCATTGTGCATGCGATGGGTGTGACTTTTCCCGAACAGGAAGACGCAGCCAGCCTGCTGCAATGTCGGCGGGAACTGGAAGATAACCAGCAGCTTATGACGGCCGCCGAGGCGCAGGCCGTTGCCACGCAAACAGCGCTGAATGAAGCCCAAGAGGCTCTTCGCGTTTTGCAAATACCCCTGCGCGAAGCTGAAGCACAAGTGCAGAAACTTGGCCGGGAACTAGCACAGGAACGGGAGTCTGTCGCCCGTTTACGCAGTCGGGTGGAATCGGAAGATCAGCAACGGACCGAGCGGCAAATGGAAGCCCAGCGTCTGGAATCGGAAAAAACCGCCAGCTCGGAACGCCTGAGCGGGCTGCGCAAGGCTTTTGCCGACGAAGAAGAAAACTGGGCTGTACAGGAAAAACAACTGCGCGAGGCGCAACAAAAAGCGGATAAGGACAAACGCCGTATTCAGGAATTGCGCAATACCTACGGGCGCTTGCGGGAAGAACGTCAGCAACTGGAATTACAGGTGCAAAAACTGCAGACAGAATCGGCAGCAGCGCAACAGCGCGGTGATGATCTCCAGCAGCAGGATCTGCAACTGATGCAGTCCATTGCGCTCAGCTGCCAGAATCTGGAGGCACTACAGCAAGCCCTTCCTGATTTGCAGGACAAACAGAAAACCCTTCAGGATCGGCTTGGAGAACAACAAGCCATTGTCCAAAAGCATCAGGAATCCGCACAGGCCATAGATCTACAAATACGCACTCTGGAGCAGCAGCGTCATCCGCTGGAAACCCAGTTGCGCAATCTGCAAAAAAACCTGGCGCAGACCGAACAGGAAATGGCTGCCTTGCAGGTCCGTCTGGAAGAAAATGGTCTGCGAGCTGCAGAACTGGCTGAAAATCTGGGGGAAAACCCCGGGCCTTGCCCGGATTCCCGCTCTATGGAAGAACAACTGGCGCGTATAGCTGCCGCCATACAACGTCTGGGCAATGTGAACCTCGCGGCAGAAGAAGAATTAAAAGAGCTGGAGGAGCGGCGCGGAAATTTGTTAAGTCAGGTGGAAGACGTGGAAACGGCTCTGAATAGCCTGGAAGAGGCCATGGCCGCCATGGATCAGGAAACTATCTCGCGCTTTTCCGAAACCCTCCATCAGGTGAATCAGGAATTGCAGAACCTGTTCGCCATTTTGTTCGGAGGTGGTCAGGCAGCCCTGAGTCTGCTGGGTGACGACTTGCTTGATGCCGGTCTGGTTTTACGCGCGCAACCCCCCGGCAAACGCAATGCCAGTTTGCAGCAATTATCTGGTGGAGAAAAGGCTCTGACCGCGATTGCCCTGGTTTTTGCGCTATTTCGGCTGAATCCAGCCCCATTTTGTGTGCTCGACGAGGTAGATGCCCCTCTGGATGACGCCAATGTGGGCCGTTTCTGCCATTTAGTCCAGGAAATGGCCGTGCAAACCCAGTTTTTGATTGTTACCCACCGTAACTTGACCATGCAGGTGGGCGAACAACTTATCGGCGTTACCATGACCGAACCCGGCGTCTCTCGCATTGTACCGGTCTCGGTAGCGGAAACGTTGGCCGCCGCCGCCGATTCTGAATCCTACGCAGCAAATTGATTAACCTAAAAACGGCAGTTGCTGTGGGTGCTTTGCAGCGACTTTTGTTTCGCGCCGTTGTTGTTCTTGGCGAAATCCTGCGCCCGTCAGGAGAGCTGTTTGAGCCCGCAGGGCGAGTTCTCTCCTGACAGCAGGATGAGCCGTAGAACAACAGGCAAGGAACAATGGAGCAAAAAGCACCCACGGCAACTGCCGTTTTTAGGATTAACCTTTTTGGGTCAGCTTTTGGAAGCCTTAGGGGACCAATCTATTATGCCTCGACCCCATATCCATCAAGGCACCGGTGGCAATCAGCATACTACCAAATGTCCAGATAAGAATGGCCACCTCTAATGCGATCAGTAGTACCACGCCCAATAGGGCGAGAACGATTTTACCTACAAGCATAAAGCCCAGATATTTTACCAGAAAAAACAGAATGCCAAAAAATATAGCAAAAAAAATGCCAACACCGATGAATACCAGGATCAGGATTGCGCCCAGAATAAATGGAAAAAACAGCCATTTCAATTTTCCCCCAAAAATACCTAAGCTGCTGCCTATGGACATTTTGGCATTCAATCCATAGGCAGAATACAGCATAAATACATATCCAAAGAATGCGCCCAATAACATGAGTGGAATAAACATTATCCAAATCTGCTGATGCATGAACCAGTCTGCAGGCAACTTTTGCCCCGGCTGAACTATAGGCATTCCCGAATAGGCCTCCAGGACGCTGCCAATAGTGGCGTAGATCAAGGCAAGTAACCAGGCTTCACCACGTTTGAATGCCCAAAACAAGTTTCCGATATGCCATGGCTGAGCGGTGAGACTTTTAGCTAACAGGTAGAATAATCCCATATCCAGCAAGGTGATCCACAAGAATAATGGGAATCGCCATAACTGGACGTATGTTGGTGCGCTGAAATTGAGTAGTGAATTTATGGCAAAGCCTATTCCCAATAAGAGGATAAAAATGAGTAAAGCCGGCCATAGCGTTTTAAATTGGTTTTTAAGTAGATCCCAGCCACCACGGATGGCGCCGCTATAAGTGGTATTATCCGCCTGCATCGGGGTAAAGCTGTCCATGATTTGTTCCTTTTTTCAATGCCAAAGTAGTAACAGAAAGCCACTGCCATTCCATACCATATGAAGCAGGATTCCAGGCCAGAGTGAACGATAGCGGATGCGCAAAAATATTAATGCGGCTGCCAATAGGACGATGATAATCAATGCCGGAGGGTAATGAAACTGTTCGATTTTGCTGGGTACATGGGCTAACACAAAAAGCAAACTGACGAACAGGGCCGACCAGCCTGATGAAAACCGCCGGCGCAGCCCGGCATATATGGCTCCCCGAAAAATAATTTCTTCGGTAAAGGGCGCAATGACAATCAGCAACAAAAGGACCACGTAGTGCCTCAATCCTGAGCCTTTCAGTCCCTCAAAGAGACCTAATGCGCGCGGGTTCAGATGGCTGGGTGGAGGAAATACCTGGAAAAGACCATGAGCAATGAGACCGATGAGAATGGCCAGTATCAAGGCCAGCAGATAGGCATTTGGACGACTGGGTTTGCGCCAGGCAAAACCTTCAGCTTTGCGCCAGACCTCCCGAGGAAATTTCATCAGTAAAAAAATCAGGATCGCCAATGCACAAAGCGTATAGCTCAGGATGCCCAGCCAGATACGGAACGTAGTACTGATTTGGTGTAAGGACTTTTCCAGGACAAGCGGCGGCATTTTTTCATGGAGTAAGGCATAATGCATACCCAACTGCGCGCCGACGACGAAATCCCGCAGCATGACCATAATAATGACAATGATGGCCTGACCGAAGAAAAAGCTCAGAAAGAGGATTATCGCTGCCCAGGGCCCCCAATGCGTGTTAAGAGATTTTCTGGTAGTCCGTTGCTTGTTGTTTTCTGCCGATAAAGTGTACTTTTGTCCTGTCTGCCGGATTTTTTGGGCAGAAAATTGGGATAAATTCCAGTCACTGCGACTCAGACGTTGTCGGGCAAGATAGGCGGCAAACCCCACACTGACAAGGGCCATAAACATTAAAACCAGTGTTCCGCGCAGGTGAAAGGGCACATGAATCAGGTGGCGATAAAACCAGTAGTGCGCGCTGCGCAACACCAGAACAGCATCCAACCCAAAAGAAAGAAGCAGGATGATTTGCTGCAGGATACCGGTAAAACCCAGACCGATTATACCCATGGGTGCCCAGGCCAGCACCAGAATGCCCATATACAAAATCAACAAAATCATGCTGATTTGCAGAATAGGATATCCCAGAAGAATCAAAATAAGGGCCGGCCAAAACAGTAATACCAGGGCCAGCAGGCTGGTATGCGCAGCGTAACTTTTTACAATGTGCGTACTTGCCTGCTGGTGATTGCCACCAAAATAACCGGTAAGCGTCAGATATTGCCAGTCAAATGCCCGTGCCGACCAGTTACCCCATGATAAGACAGGTAGGAGAAAAATGACCGGAAGAAAAGGTAGAACCTGTGGCCAATGCGATGTGCCAACCCGCAAAAATTGTAATGCAATAAGAGCAGCCGGGAACAAGGGTTGAATGAAAAGAACCGCCAGGATTCCCTGCGGCCGTCGCGCCGTATCCAGGATGGGATTGTGCCAGTTGCCGGGCATCCAGCGCCAGATTGCACGCCACGGAATATTCTGGATGCGAATATCCTGGGGCCTGTGCAGGTATTCGGATAAAAAATCTTGCCATTCTCGTGGCGTTTTTCGCATCAGCAGGACGATGAGTAAAAGCAGTAGAATTCCCAGAACCGAATCCACTGGTGCGGGAATCGCTAAAAAAACATCTCTGGCAGGTGGGAAAAATATGAGGGGATACACTGGAAGCAGGGGAAATCCCTGCCAATATTTTCGGTCTTTCCTGCGGCTTCCGCCGGTATTGAGCAAAATCGCATAAAAAGCAGCCCAAAATGCCACGTAAACCGTTAAAACAAAGGCCCCTGCTAAGGGAATGTTTGAAAACCGCATTTCTCCGGCAATGATGACCAGCAAGAGAATAAGAATGAAAACAAATGGCTCTTCGTCAGATTGAGTGGGTAGGGGGTAGAATGCTGTGGAGCGGTCGTGCCCTGAATAGGAGTTAGCTGATGGTCCCTGAAGAGCTGTTTTCTCTCGCGTTAGGATTGGTTCCGCCGTGGTTGGTGGATCATGTGACTTTCACGGTGGAGGAGAAACGCCTGGATCTGCAC
>NZ_JACKYY010000090.1:0-3972 GCF_015100075.1 Acidithiobacillus sp. HP-11 | reverse complement strand
CAAAATGAAAATGTGGTTTCTCCCTTTTTTCTRYSRMGNMBCCCGCCGCCCCCCCCACCTCCTGCGCCATAAGCAACATTCTGGGAACAAATTCGGCTTTATCAAGTAAAATAATAAAAGGGGATTTGCTATGCCGCGTAAACCTATTGTACTCAGTATCGCCATAGGCCTCGCAGGCTTGGGTGTTTTATCACTCGCTACGCCAGCGTTAGCTGCTCCGTTTGACCTCGGCATCATGTTAGGAAATCTCGGAATCAATCTCGGCAACACGGGCATGCCCCAGCAATACGGGTACTTTGAGCCGCCCTCAGCGTATACCAACTATTACAGTCAGCCACTCTATGCGCAGTACATGATGTGGTACTACTACCCGCAATCGTACTACCAGTATTATCCTGCGCCACCCCCGCCCATGCCGGCGGGAGCACCGCCGCCACCCCCGCCACCACCTGGTGCACCGCCGCCGCCTCCACCCGGCAATTATTTTAATTACCTAGGGGTACAACCACCCCCGCCTGCTCCACCTGGAGCACCGCAACCACCCCCGCCTGGCCCTCCCGGCGGACCAGGCTTTGGGCCCCCAGGGGGACCACCCCAGGGTCCCCAACCGGGTGGGCCCGGATTCGGCCCACAACAAGGACCTCCACCACCCGGTGGACCCGGTCCTGGAGGCCCTCAGTTCCAGCAAGGACCAGCTGGAGGGCCTCCTCAGGGACCACAATTTGCTCCGAGAAGGGGTCCACCGCAGGGACCCCAGCAGGGTGGCCCAGGAGGACCGGGTCCTCAGCAGTCCCCACAAGGACCTATGGGTGGGCCGCCATCTCCACCGGGAGGCCCTGGCGGCCCACCCCCAGGCGGTCCGGGCGCACCTTAACGGCCAAAACAAAACGAGCCGCTCATCATGGGGGCTCGTTGCTTGGAACTCTTTATGCCCTCAATAAACGAGGAAACAGCCTACACAAGACAAAATTGATACCAAATGTCCGGTGTGAGCCGTTTTTTATCTACTCTCTGCCCCCCAGAAGAGCCTGCAGGAATTCGTTCAGGGCAAACTCCATGACCTTCCATGAACCATGGTCACTGGTGTCGTTTGCAATGGCACCAAGGGCAAGGTGGTAGGCATTATGTAATTGTACCAGATGGCTATCGTCGCCATACCCAAAACGATGTAATACGCTATGACCGCGACACTGGTGACCATCCGCCAAGGATGCCATGTCAAGTTGTGTAGAATTGATTAGTAATATATTTTTTATGGCAGCATGCAATTTCAGGGTGCCGGCATAAAGACCGAACAGACTGGCCGGATGTGTGCCGGTATCGATGGCATAACCAGAGAGAAACTGCTGCAGACTGGTCAGTGGCAAGGGCTTGGATATCGCATATCCCTGCAGATAGGGCACACCGGTTGTGAGCATGGCATCGAGGATGTCTGGGGTTTCCACGCCTTCCACTACACAGGTCCAGTTGCAGCTCTGAGGCCAGATCCTGAATGGTGCGGACGAAATGCAGGTCTTGCGGTCTTTCCCCGAGAAACCGGACAAAGCCTTGATCTAGTTTGATCTCGTCAATAGGGAGTTCTTTTAGACGTAAGAGGGAGGCGTAGGCGCTGCCTACGTCATCGAGCGCCAGGCGAATGCCCATATCTTTGATGCCCTGCAAGGCGGACAGGGCTACGTTGCGCTCCAGAAAATCGCTGCCCTCCAGAATCTCCAGGGTAATCCGTTGAGGGGCCACCCCACTGGCGTCGATTACGCCTTGCAGGCGGGGCACACAGCTCCCGCAGAATGACTCCGGGACGACGTTGAAAGACACCCACAATGACCACCCCAGATTGTCCAGCTTTTTCAGGTCTTCCAGCGCCTGAGTGAGGACCATGCTGCTGAGATTGGTCAGGTCATCGACCGACAACTGAGGCAAAAACTCTGCCGGATACAGGATTCTGCCATCGTCATCCCGCAGCCGTGCCAGCGCTTCCACACCCACCACTTTGCGGCTGCCGCCACTCAGAACCGGTTGATACCAGACCTCCAGGGCGCCTTCGCTCAAGAGCCGTTGAGCTGGCGTACGCTGCCGTTCCCGTGCTGCATTTTTGTCACCGATCACCCAGAAGTGCTCTCTATCCACCTTGTTGGACTTGCTCTCATAGAGGGCGTGGTCGGCGCCGCGCAGCAGTTGGTCGCCCGTTTCTTCTTTCCCTAAGGGATACAGGGCGATCCCCATGCTCCCACTGATCTGGACGATCTCGCCATGGCTCAGTGAGATAGGGGTATTCATGGCCTCTTCTACCTTGGCAAAGATCGGGGTGAGATCATTCGGCCCAGAGAGGTCTTCCACCAGGAGCACGAACTCATCACCTCCCAGGCGAGCCACAAAGTCCATTTTGCGCAATGCCTCCGGCAATCGTTTCCCCAGGGTCACGAGCACCTCGTCACCGGCTTCGTGGCCATAGGCGTCGTTCACGGGTTTAAAGCCGTCCAGATCCAGCATGCACACCGCCAGCAGTTTGCCATGCCGCTCTGCACGGGCCATGGCTTGCTCCAGTTGTTCTTCCAGAAACCGGCGGTTTGGCAAATGCGTCAGCATGTCATGGCGCGCCAGGATTTCGATTTCTGCTTTTGCCTGTTCCAACTCGCGCTGTTCATAATATCGGCTCAGCCCCAACCCCAAGCTGGTAGCTAGCTGTTTCAATGTTTCCTGTAGTGATCGCGTGAAGTGCTGAATTTCTTCGCTCTCGATCACCAGCACAGCAAATGGGATTTCCCCTCCACCCACAAACACCGGAATGGCCATAACACTGCGGACACGGTCAAACACACTACGGTCATCGTTGACATCTTGCGTCAGGGCCGATGAACTTGGATTCAGCGGGCCTTGCTGAAGCCCAGTACGGAACACCTCACCAGCCACGATAGTGGGGCATATTCCTTGCGCTGGACATCGTAAGGGTACGGCTCTATCGGACAACGGATCGTCGCCCGTATCTGCCATCGCCTGTATGGTCAAAAACGCGCCTGCCAATTCTCTGGTAATGACATAAGCCCCAATTGCTTCCGTCTGCACTACCACATTATCCACCAGCCGTTGGTACATGGCCTGAAGGTTATCCTGGCTCAGGAGATCCCGCTGAACCAGCAAGGTGACGGCCTGATATTGGCGCAGGCGTATCAATTGGCGAAGCAGTTTTTGGGTAAACCAGCCGACGCCGCCAATCAGCAACAAGGCGACCAATAAAATGGGCAGCCTTCCCCGTTCCGCCCGCCAGAATGCCTGACGGGCCGACGATGGGGCCCATTGCATATGTAACGTCCCTGGGTGTCCTGGTACAGATATGGCCACCGTGCCGACGGGGAGGGGTGAATGGGGCTCCGGCGGCGCCCAATGACCCCTCTTCCAAGAGGAAATTACCTGCCCTTGTGGATTAGTGAGCAGGACGATATGGGGAGCGGTGGAAAAGTCTTTCTGTATGGCTTGCTCCAGCACGGCGGCTTGCCAAAAGGCAAGGCCGAGAAACGTTACGCCCAGCGCTACAAAAAAGATTTTACCCCACCACAGTATCCGCCGGTCCGACTGGGACAGAAATCGTTCAGATACGCTGGACAGGAGGACTCGAAATCGATTAGAAATAGACCGCCATGGTGGTCCGGCTGTAGGTCTGGTGGACATTTTGTCAGTACCCCTGTCGTCGCTGAGCACATCGCTTTTTTGCAAAACATTGGAGGGTGTTCTGCCGCGTTGTTGCACTCCGCATGCTCCAGCCATCCCTGATGTTGTCCTGCCCAGAGAATTATACCTGAAGTTTCACCGATTTTCATGAGGAATAAGTCGCCGCATGCTACGCCACCATACGCATGAGCATCTGAGTGAATGATTTATGAGGGGGTTGGCAGAGATGGGGCCAAAGTCCCAGAAAATGGCTGGAGAGAGCTTCATCTGTAATCAGTTTGCGGACATCGGAGAAGGCRAAACTTC
>NZ_JACKYY010000062.1:0-13284 GCF_015100075.1 Acidithiobacillus sp. HP-11 | reverse complement strand
GATCACGGCTGATCCCAAGCGCCGCCATATCGTCAAGGGACGGACCAGTTTTGCCTTCTCCGATGTCCGCAAACTGATTACAGATGAAGCTCTCTCCAGCCATTTTCTGGGACTTTGGCCCCATCTCTGCCAACCCCCTCATAAATCATTCACTCAGATGCTCATGCGTATGGTGGCGTAGCATGCGGCGACTTATTCCTCATGAAAATCGGTGAAACTTCAGATTGCATCATCTTCCGGAATAAACAGGCTCCGGGTTTCCGGCATGTTCACATCCTGCAAGGCACTCAGCAAAATGCCGGATTTGATATAGCGCACGCCTGGTCGATAGGCTTCTGCCAGCGCGGCTTTGACCGCCTGCCACAGATCCTGGTAATGATTGCTCGGATTCGCCAGCGGGCGGAAGGCCACTCCCGAATAATAACGTCCCCGATGGGGCGAGCTGCGAATTTGTATCTGGACGCCTTGGGCTTTTTGATCGTTCTGACGTAACTTTGCGGCGCAACGCTGGGTATGCACGGACAAACTTTCTTCCAGATCCGTGAGGCTTTCCACGGCTTGGCCGAAAGAACGGCTGCATTGAATGTGCTGCCTTTTCTGGGGTATCTGTTCCAGCTGCAGACAGGAAATACCCTGCAACTCCTGCTGGGTACGGGCTAACACGATGCCATAACGTTGACGGATAGCGACGGGATCCGCCCGTAAAAATTCCGCAATCTGCTGAATATTCTGGCGGCGCAGGGACTCGCCGAGCTGTCTGCCGATACCCCAGACCGCATCAATAGGGGTATCCTGAAGCCACTGGACCTTCTGGTTGTCGGGAATGCTGTCCCAATCACAAACGCCTTCTGCCACTCGCCCTTTTTTAGCCCAGTGATTGCAGAGTTTGGCCAGGGTTTTGGAAGGACCCATGCCGACACAAACGGGCAGGCCTAATTCCTTGCGAACGCGATGCCGGACTGCACTGCCCCAGCGCAGCGCTTCCTTTCCGCTGACCGGAATATGCAGAAATGACTCATCAATGCTGTAGATTTCCTGCGCAGCGCTGAGGCTGCCCAGCAGGCGCATCATTCGCGCCGATAATTCTCCATAAAGGGCATAGTTGGAAGACAGTACGACTACACCCTGCTGTTTGGCCAGCTTCTGCCACTGAAAATAGGGGGTGCCCATGCCGATTTTCAGGGCCTTGGCTTCGGCGGATCGGGATACGGCACAACCGTCGTTATTGCTGAGGATGACCACGGGGCGGCCCTCCAGTTGTGGCGCAAACAGGCGTTCGCAGGATACGTAGAAATTGTTGGCATCTACCAGTGCAAAGCGCATGTTCACTGCCCCAGGCTATGAATCACATGCCGCACCACACCCCAGATAAGCAGTTCCTGTTCGGGGTCCAGCAAAATGGGTGGATACGCACTATTGCCGGGCAGCAAAGCGGGTTGCCCGGCGTGCTTTCCCAGCTTCTTGACAGTCAGTTCTCCATCTATGGCGGCAATGACAATGTGGCCCTCCCGGGCATCAATGGCACGATCCACAATCAGCAGATCACCATCGTGGATCCCGTAGTCCAGCATGGAATCTCCGGAGACCTTTAGAAAAAAACTGGCATCGGGGTGAGGCAGCAAGTGTTCGTGTAAGTCCAGAGACCGTTCGACATGATCATCGGCAGGAGAAGGAAATCCGGCTGGAATGCGTGATGCGTACAACGGTCTTTTCAAAGGTGCAGGTTGGCTTGGCGGGTAAAAAATGATTGGTTCACCCTCCGCCTTGTCGGCCCCGCTGGATGTTGAATACCCCATGATTTTCACTCCGCTATAGGAATGCTGAATATGATAACAAAAAGCCCCCTGAAAGGGGGCTGACAAATAATCAAATAAAAAAGATTATTTACAGGTCGATGCCTTCATGATCCATGGCCGCAAAATAATCGGTAACGCGGCCATCCGGAACGGTGACTTTCAATGCCCAGATCATGCAGATAATGGCCAGAATGGCGACTAACACCATGGACAGGTAGAAAGGAATGTCCCCTGTTCCCCCCAACACCTTGGGTCCAAACCAGGAAAGCACCCAGAGCCCGATAAAATAGGGGAATATCCAGGTGATGTGCTTGAAGCCAAGGGGTTTGTCACCGGGTTTACCCCGAATCAGGTGCACAATCCAATAAATGAAGAGAATGGCAAACAGTACGCCAAAAATATAGGAAAGTGCCTGCAAACCACCCCAATACGCCACCAGTGAGGAGAGAATAAAGGCAATGGGGGCGATAACGTGCGCTCCCCAAAGGCGGAAGGGTCGCTTCAGGTCCGGTACGGAACGGCGTAACTGCAACAAGACGATGGGACCAATGCCGTAGGTAATGACTGAAATGGTGGTAATGAAACCCACCAGCTTTTGCCAGGAAGGAAAAGGCAGAAAATACAGACAGCCAATGACATAAGCGACAATGACACCCACCCAGGGCACGCCGCCTTCACTGATTTTGGTGAAGAAGCTCGGCCCTGCCTTGACTTCGCCATTGGCGACTACGGCGCGCGCCGCTGAAGTAGCATACACAAGCGCAGTGCCGCCGGGAGAAATGAGCGCATCGGCATAAATCAGCACCGCCAGCCAGGTAATCCCGAGCATGCCGGCAACTGCCGCGAAGGGACCAAATACTCCAGTGAAACTGAGCTTGGTCCAGCCCTGGGTGAGTTGATCGGGTGGCATGCTGACCAGAAAAGCCCATTGCAAGCCTACATAAATGACTGCGCCAATCACAATGGCACCAATGACTGCCATAGGGATATGTTTACCCGGATTTTTACTTTCCCCACCCAATTCAATGGCCTGTCTGAAGCCTAGGTAACTGAAGACAATGCCTGAAGAAGCTACAGCCACAAACATGCCATGCACATTTTCCTTCATATGTATGATATGAAGATTTTCCGGGTGGTAGGAAAACGCTACCAAAACGATGATGGTCAGAACGGGAACTGCCAGCTTCCACCAACCGAGGCCCGTAAATATCTGGCCGATGCGTTTTATGCCCAAAAAGTTAAGTAAAAACATAATTCCCAGCAGAACAACAGCAGCAATTAGACCAAGTCCGCTGAGCAGTCCGGTATTGCCTTGTAAAAGACCGGGAATATAGTTGTTGGCATAAGTGAGTACCGCCACGACTTCCACAGGAGCAATGGCAATATAAAACATGAACAGTAGCCAGGCCCAGATTTTGCCGAGCAGATTACCATGAACCACATTGGCGATATGCGCAGCGGCACCCGCACGCGGAAATAACGGACCGACTTCGGCGTAGGTCAGCCCTAGAAACAGGATGGTAACCGCACCGATGACCCATGAGAAAATGCTGAGGGGGCCCGCGATTTGTGCCGCATCCAGTGGGCCAAACAACCAGCCTGACCCAATGATGCCCCCCAGGCTGGCAAAAATTAACCCTGAAAATCCTACCTCTCTTTTTAATTTCCCAACCATTTTATGTACCTCTTATAGTGGTAGAAACAGACTATGGTTTACAACAGGAAACCGGTATTTATCATTGCCACAAATTGGTTGGGTTGATTACCATTCTGCCCAAAGGCTTCCCCGGAAGTAATGTGATAAGCATGTACGTAACTCAGGTCGCCTTCAATAAACCAATGTTTATATTGATAAATTGGAGTAAAAGTCAGTGATACAGCACGACTTCCAGGCCCGTAACCCATCTCGTTCCCGACAAGTGTTGTTTGGTTGTTTCCAGTTCCGAATGTGCCAGTATCACTATAGGCCATGTAATCCAGGCGTGCACTGAGTGAATAATGCTTGGTGAACGCATAGTTCCCATCAATGCTGGCACCATATTGATTACCATCATTCAGATTATCAAAATTTCTACCGTTTAGTAGTTTTTGATATTGCAGGTAAGCGAACATATTCCATTTTGTACCGCTATAGCTATAGCCAAGCAGATAAAAATCAGAGTTATCCAGCGGACCTATGTAGCTGGTATGCCCTAAATTGCCGCCGCCTTGTAAATAAAAAGTGCTGCTGGCACTGGGTGAATAAGTGAGCTGGCCCACTGCCCAATTGAAGCGTTTGGAGTAGTAACCGTCAGTCCAGGCCAGAGAAGCGGAAAAAGGACCAGCACTGTAGTTAGCCTGTATCCCACGGCTGATAGTCTGCTGCTGCCATCCATCCAGTCCAAATTGCACATTATACGAATCAGAAATCAGTCCCGTCAGTGGGGTGATACCTGTAATAGCCGGAAGCTTGCCAATTTGTACATTGAAGTTTTTGCTGGGTGTGATTTGTAGATAAGCGAGCGGAAGCGCACCAAAAAGATTAGTTGCAGTCCCCGTAGACATTGCAGGTTGTCCTACACCATATAAATTATAGGCACCAGCTTCCAGATAAAACTGGATGAGGCCATGGGTTTTGGCTACAGAGACCAATCCGTCAGTGACATTGGCACTGAAATATTTACCGGCGGGACCGGATGCGTTGTAACGATTGCTTTGCGCCCGGCCATTAACACTCAGGATTCCTCCTACGGATAGTTCTCCGAGTGGGCCCGCATTGATATGAACGCTGGGCGGCATGGCGGGAAGGACGGCAGCCTCTGCGACAGGGCTCACGAAAAGGGCTGCTACTGTGCTCAGGATTACTTTACGGTTGTTAAGCGACATTGAGTTTCTCCTTGTTTGAAAAAAACCAATACAATCTACGCAAAAAACATTCCAATTGAACAGATTCTCGTCTACAGTACTTTGTGTTGTATGGCTAACATTTTGATAGTTATAAATTAATTGTACAGATGATGCCTACTAAGTCATGGTTAACCAACAACAAGACGATTGCTAACTATACCACGGAAAATTATTTCTGAACCAAAATAGCGCTTTTCTTGCACCAAAATAAGGATGTTCTATTTTTGGGGGCGGATGGATGCCCGAAGTTCAGAAAGATTTGTTGGCGTTGAACCGGTAGGGACATGAAGTCTGCAACGGTTAGGATGTGCCGGATGGTCGGTTGAATTGTTGATGTGCTTCCAGAGGCGTGCAGACGCCATGAAGTTTCTTTTCATTGGCAGAATTCTGACATGCCAGTAAAAACGATAAAATGACATGGTCATATCGAATTCTTTTCTCATGGTTGAATAATGCGCAAATTTACCCATGTCAAATTCGCTACTAAATAAACTTTAATACTTTGAAAATATTAATAAAATATGTCATTCTGGGTGGTTTATTTTCACAATTTAGATGTGATACTGCTTTGTATTTGACAATAGATTAAAACTATGTTTAAAGTATAAAGGGAAGGCTGCAACATGTGGTAAGCTAAATCGCTTCTCTATCTTTAATTTGTTAAGACTATTGATCTTGGCATATTCGTTGTCATCTTGAATTTATGTGGGCAATACGAGTTTTTTTCCGGAAAAAGGCAATTAAATAATTTTTAGCCCTCATATTGATCTGATGGTTATCGTGATTGCGTATAATCATCCTGAAAATACCAGGAGTAAAATTATGACTAGCAAAAAACCCAGATTACATCGTGAGCTTGGTAAAAAAGAACTGATTATAATTGGCATAGGTGGTGCCGTAGGTACGGGCGTTTTATTTGGTACGGCGGGCATGACTGCTGTCGCTGGTCCAGGGGTGATTCTTGCTTGGCTAATTGGCGCACTCATGTACTTGACAGTGGGCCTAACATATGTAGACCTAAGTTATTTGTATCCTGAAGAGGGTGGCCCTTCTCGATATAGCCTATATACTTTTGGCCCAGTGACCAATATGATTAATGCCATTTCTGATTTGCTTTGGTATCTTTTTATACCACCCATCGAAGCACTTGGCACCGTAATGGGTTTAAATTATTTTTATCCACACTTGGTTAACTCATCCGGAGATCCAACTTTATCTGGCGCGATATTAGGTGTTATTTTCATGCTGATGTTTTTTCCTTTCAACTATTACGGGGTGAAGGCATTTTCAAATAGTACCAACTGGTTCGGTGGGCTGAAGTTGGTTTTATATTTCTTGGTAGCTCTTGGATTTATATCATTTGGTCATTTCGGTAATTTTAGCCATTTTGGTGGCGTCTTGCCATTTGGTATGGCAGGTGTCTTTGCGGCCATCCCTCTGGGTATGTTTGCTTTTGGTAGCCTTAGGGTCATACCTGACTATACCGAGGAGGCAAAAGACCCAAGTGTCATTATGCCTTCCATTCTCTGGTCTCTACTTGGCCAGTCTATCTTATACATTCTTTTTGGTGTTGCATTGTTGTCGGCATTGGATTGGGGTGCGATTCATATTGCTGCAGGTCACTGGGCGGACCTTTCGAAAATTGCAGGAAATCCATTTTTGGTGATGGCAGCTGGTTCGAAGGCGACATGGCTGATTGCTATTGTGGTAGCCATTGCCATAATCGGTCCCTTTATTACTGGATATATTTACCAGGGTGCCGGAAGCCGAATTTTGTTTGCCATGGGTAGATCGAAAATTGTCAGCAAGAAAATGGTTGAACTCAGCCATAATCATGGCATTCCTGTAAAATCATTAGTAGTTACAACCGTCATCGGAATCATAGTAGCTTTTATAGCTGCGCCATTACCATCCATTTACAATTTGCTGAGTGATGCCGTGGTTGCTGGTTACATTGGTTTTGCAGCTAACCCGCCAATCATGCTGGCATTACGCAAAGAGGGACGTCAGGGGCGTTTCACGTCGAGTTCTGTTAGTACCATCATTGCTGTACTGGCATTTGCTTCGGCTTCCTTGATTATCTACTGGTGTGGCTGGCCCTCTGTTCCTTATGCAAGTGCTATAGTCTTGTTACTCGCTTTAGTCTTCTCTATGACGGGAAATGTGAAAAAAGGCCTTATAAATTCAGTATGGTATATTGCCTATATTCTCTTCCTTTCAGGCATGACTTACATTGGTAGTGAGGGCGCAAAAAACTTTGTCAGCGTGCAGATCGGTAGCGTTATCGTGGTGGTGGTCGCATTGGTTATTTTTCTACCATGGGGCGTCGCATCACGCATGGAAGAAGCCAAGCGTCCCAAGTTTTCGACTCAGTTACAGAGCTAGTTTTTTATCTGGAGTCCCACTTGCGCAAGGTTGTAAATGGAACTCTGTAATATTCGGGCTTCTGCGGATTCATTGTTGTCCGCAGAAGTTTTTTTATACGATTTTGTGGGAGGAGGCGCTGATAAATTTTCATCCCTTAGATCTGTTTAGTTGCTTTCGAAATCACTGCACAATGTGGCATATTCAATTACTTTGATTCCCTGAGTATGCAAGTAAATAATCGTGAACAATAAGTTAGGAGGATATTGAGATGACCTGCATTTTATGAATGAGCAATCTTCTGCGCCCCAACGCCTGGGGAAATCCGATCGGTCCATGCACCTTCTCTCAGCTACTTCTGGCGGAGCAGACATTGTCGCCTTTCTCAAATTCCACATGGTCTTTACCTCAGCCATGACCGGCAATCTGGCTCTGTTTGGTATTGCCGTAGGCCAGGGACGCCTGCTCTCAGCTACCCATTCTCTGGCCGCGCTTCTGGGTTTTATAGTGGGTACCGCGCTCGGGAGCATGTGGAAAGAACATCTCTATGGATCACGAATACTTCTCTGCATAGAGACCTTTTTTTTGGGGATTTATGCTTTAGTCTGGATGCTTGTAGGTTTTCCTGGTGATGGTGTATTGCTCTATGTCCTGATTATTGCTTCAGCGCTAAGCATGGGCCTGCAAAGTGTGGCAGCGAGATTAATTAATGTCGCAGGCGTTCCTTCTGTCGTGTTCACGAATACCTTGACCAGCATTGTCATTACTTTTGTCGAAAATCTTCGCAAGAAACGCCCGCTTCCCTTTGCCTGGCATCAACAGCTAGCTGCACTATTTGCATATCTGGTTGGTGCGATTTTGTTTGCTTTTTTTCTTTTCTGGGTTCCCGTTCTCGCAATGGTTTTGCCGGTATTTCTAGTTGGTATTGCGTTGCTAAGCCACTGGAAAAGTACGAGGGCCGGCTCTGATTAGAGGTTGAGTCGGAGTGGTGCCCCGAGCGTGAGTCGAACGCGCGACTTACCGCTTAGGAGTCGGTTAAAATGCGTTTTTTCCTCTTTTTTCATCAATGGCATATAGAAAAAAATTACAATATGTTATGCGTGCATCTGTATATTGGCAATCCCTAATATTCCCCATCATTCCTGTGTTCGGGATGGCGCCAGGGTGGCGCGGGAATCAAGCAGTTAGAGCGTGACATCCTATACGGTAGTGAATACGCCACCGGCTCAAACCGATAGCAGATTACAGCTGTTGGAAGCTGGATCAGTCGGCACCAAGAACAAGGGCAGATGGCTGTCGCTGTTATCTGCGAAGTCATGAGATAACCGCAATGTCACGTTTACATGCTACCCCGTCCAGCCCTCACCCAATCCCGATTAAATTGGGCCTGCAGTTCCGATACCGGACGACCATGCAGCAATAGCCCCATTTCCCGATTGTCCTCCAGTGAATTCTTCGTAAAATTCTCGGAGCCTATCAATGCTTCATTCCCGGAAATTACGGCCTTCGCGTGCATGTAAATCGGCTTCACCGGCATCATGCGTACCTGAACCCCATGCGCGCGCAGGAAGGCTACATTCTGCTTATCTTGGGCATTGATACTGGCGGGCAGGATTACCCTGGCCAGAGGACCTTTCCGGGCAATAGCATCCAGTGTCGGGCGATATGGCCCCATTTCCTCGCTTTCGATGTCTATCGGACCCGGTTGCTGGATGACGCCGATGATCTGCGCGGCAGACGTGCGCGGCGCAAGAACCAGAACGCGATGTGCATAGGCCGGGGCCCGTCGATTGTTCCAGTCGGCATGGAAAACAGCGTTGGCCGCCTTGACCACGGCAGGATCCTTCGTGACATATAAATACTCCCGATTACGATGAAAAGCGCTCCAGTCAAAGTTTGCCGTGCCGATCTCGCATTCATTGCCTGAACAGACGTACTTGGCATGAAGAAAAGCATAGTGATCCCCATGACTGGTAAAGCGGTAAGGGGCCAGATGTAAAGTAGCCCCCGTAGACTCGATCTCCCGTTCTTCCTTGCGCACCTGCCAGGGTTTCATACCGTAAGGTTTGCCCTCGATAATCACGCGCACATTCACACCGCGCGCATGGGCGGTTTTCAATGCCTGGAGAATAGGGCGGTCGGAGAGATAATAGACCCCGACACTGACCGCGTGATGGGCTGATCGTATCAGCTGCACAATGGGTGCAGGTCCCGCATGGGGTTCAATATAGAGCGGCATATGGATCAAAGCCCGCCATGATATTTAAACGAAATCTCGCTGCACTGGGGGCAGACAAAGACCTGTACCTTGAGCTTCTTCTCGAAGACTTCCTCGCCATCATCGGCCATCTGACCAGCGATCATGCCTAAAGCGGCACCACCCAGACCCGTTAAACCCCCCATACGAAGGCCATGGGCGCCCATATCCTGCATGGGCGTCTGGCAGCATGGGCAAGTGGCGTTTTGCTGTTCCTGGGGTTTTTCTCCAAATCCAAACATGATAGTGCTCCTTTTTTGCTAGTCTGCGGAAAAGTGTCGGTAATCGGGATACGCCACGCCTCGTGCCCGGCACAAAGGCAAAGAAAGACGGCCAGCCCGGAATTATTGTGATGAAGATACCACCAAGTGACTCCTTTTGCTGCATCCCATGGGCCAATTGTTCACGCGCATCATGGATGACAGTCATCTTGATCAAGGTTGTAAAAACCAACTTATGCAAATAGTTAAACTTTCGCCTAATAAAGTGGTAAGTTGTCCCTAGCTGGAATCTATAAAAACCACTTTATTAGGCCGCACCTTGAACGAAAATAAAGAAACCCGCTTTGCACCACAGTGTCTATCCATTGACCTTGAAGTAGGCAAAGCGGATGAGCAAATTCATCAACTTGCCGGTATTCGTGGGGATACCGGCAAAACAGTCATCTATCGTAACGGCCCGCTCAATGAGGCCCCTTCCCGTCTTGATGCCCTCTCTGTAGGGGCTGCCTTTACGTTGGGGCACAACATTATCGCTTTTGATTTACCTTATTTACGCGCTGCCAACCCGAATCTTCAACTACTGCAACTGCCGGTAGTCGATACGTTACGGCTCAATCCTCTCGCATTTCCCCGCAATCCTTATCATCATTTGGTCAAACATTATCAGAATGGGCAACTTGAGCGTGGTCGTCTCAATGATCCCGAACTGGATGCGCACCTTACTTTGACACTGTTTTCCGATCAGCGTGAGGCCTTTGAATGCCTGCAAAAAACCAATCCTCGTCTGCTTGCGGCATGGCACTGGCTGGTTACTGCGTCAAAAGGGCATTGGAGCAGAATCCAGAAGCAGTCTGTCAGTGGTTGGAGCAGGATTATCCCCGCCTGCGCGCGCAAGCGGCCCAAGAGGGAGCGGTGATTTATTGGGGGGACGAGACGGCCGTCAAGGAAGATGCCCATTGGGTGCGCGGGTATGCGCCTCGGGGACAAACGCCGGTATTGGCGGTTCCCGCCCGATGGACCACGCTCTCCATGATCTCGGCGATTTCTCCGCAGGGCAAAGTCGCTTTCCAGATTGTCGAAGGCAGCATTGATGCGGAGCGTTTCATCACCTTTCTCACTGCCTTGATTCAGGACGCGCCCCAGAAAACCTATCTGGTCGTCGATAATCTGCGGGTGCATCATGCCAAAGTGGTAACGGCTTGGCTGGCAGATAAAAAAGACCGCATTGAGCTGGCTTTTCTGCCGCCCTATGCGCCAGAATCCAACCCCGACGAATACCTGAATCGGGATTTTAAAACTGCTCTGCGCACAGGTGCAGTCAGTACGGCGCCGTCTGTTGAGTTCGCAAAAAATGGTCTTCTTCTCACAACCATGGAGACCGTGTCATGCAAACAAAGCTCAACGCCACCCAGCGCCTCAACACCCCTTGAAACTACAGGAGGTATGGGCCATTAGAATTCGCCTGCAACTGGCCTAACAGATCCGTGAATTAGCCCTCTTCAACCTCGCCATCGATAGCAAATTGCGGGGCTGTGACCTCGTGGGACTGCATGTTTCCGATATCGCACATGGTCACGCCGTCATGCACCGCGCCATTGTGCTCCAACAAAAAACTCAGAGGCCCGTCCAATTGATATCACCGAACAAACCCGAGAGGCCCTGACTGCTTGGATCACCCATGCCAAACTCAAGGATGACCAGTTTCTTTTCCCCAACAGGAAACACGCCTCACCTCATCTTTCCATCCGTCAGTATGCGCGTGTTGTAGAACGTTGGGTTATTTCTATAGGTGTAACTCGTGGCAGTCTTTTGAGCATGAATATTGAGAATCGCGACTGGTAGATAGGAAAGGCCAAGAGCTTGACTATAAAGTAGACCTTCAATCGCGCTGCTGCGTAGGTTTTTCTGGGCCTAGATCGTCAATGCGATAGCCATCTGGGTAGCTTGGCCGGTGCAATTGCGTACGCATCACGGGTTTGTTTCTGATCGGTAGCGCACTGGCTATTCGTCCGCGCAAGTGTAATGCACGGGTGAGCATTCGGCTCAACCAGATTGATTGTCCAGGTAAGCCCAAGGCGTTGAGTAAGGGTCGATCCAGCAGCGCATAAACGGCAGGCCGTCCCAGGCGAAACAGTACGGGCGGCATATAAAAACCCAGCAGCAAGTCTATCGTTTTTTCTGCGACACATCGGTTTGAATTTGAATAATGAAAACGCTCTGCCTCATAGGACTGATTAAACTGCTCCAGTTCAGCATATTCATCATGAATACCTTGGATGTTCATGCGCATGCCTATGGCCCGCCAGAAGTGGAACCAGGCCAAGCGTTCTTTTTCTGATAGGGGGGGATGCCCGAAACGCTCTATCCACCGTATAGGTTCAAAAATAAACGTGGACAATACATATAGATAGTCCTCATTGCGAATCGTATATTTGGTGTGCTGGCGGTTGATGTTTTCAATGGCAGCCTGTCCTCGTGGACTATCGTAGCCGTGTTCAATCAATTCACTGAGGAGCAGGTCGGTATCATCGTAACGTTTGCGGGTGTGTTCAGTGAGTTCTCCTGTGTGGCGAAGGAGACCAGAAATACGGGGGACCGCATACGTACGAAACAAAGCTAGTTCAAGCGCACGCGGTATATCAAAAGGATACACACAAGTTGCCATCAGAAAAGTGATTCGGCAGTGATCCTTGACCGGATCTAACTGGAGAATTTCACGATCATACGCGGTAGTCATGGCTGATTTCCAAAAAGCTTGGAAGGCATCGGTTTCCTATAGAGAATCAAAAATCTGTGGAGTCACACTACTACAATGGCAGGAGACGGGTACAGTACGATGAAGAAATCACTGTCCGGACTGGCAGGTTTCGGCGGCCACGCTGGAAAGTCATGACATGCTCTGTCTGAATTTTATGGCCACGCCGCTGACCAGTCGTCGCTCCAGAGCATTGGACAAGTTTCTGGAAATCGTAAAAAGTTAGAAAGATACGGATGCGGCGTTTTATGGAAGCGCTGTACTGTGAATACCCCCCTCAATAACTCTGGGTATGCTTATCCCGACAAAAAGCATATCCTCTATACAAATGCGATTTCATCCATGAACTGAGCAACTGGAGGCTATTCAAAACACATGAATCAGAACGGCCGACAGGAACATGGGGATAACGCAGAAACTCTGATAGAGATTACCCCGGATAAAAATCCTCCACTCATTAATATTGGGATCAGTAAAGAAAACTGGAAAAGGCTGGTTGTAGCGAAAGGCAATGAGACGAAGGCTAATGCCTGGGTCAGATCACGTCTGCATGAAGTGTCTGGGTTAAGTGCCGAGGTGCGCGGCATTTATATGCGGGTAATGATCGAAAACTTTTTCGGTTAGAGACCTCTGCCGAACCATCGGAAAGCATCAAACGAGCTTCTGGAGAATATCAAAAATGGACAACGCGATCAGAAGCGATAGCCAGTGATTTTCGGTGAATGCTGCAGATAGACTAGCGGCAAGCAAAGAAGATGAAGGAGGAAGCGCCCATGGGAGCTATGCTCGAAAGTGGTGTACGGGCGCGTTACAACTGGCTTGAATGAGGTGGCGTACTGTTGCTACAAAGGGTTTCCGACTCAAAGAGCAACATAAGGAGTACGCCGTGGAAAAGAATACCGTAATAGCAGGTGGGATGGGAGAGTTGGGTCTGGGCATTGAAGGGATACTTCSWYSCGCGGCACGCTCTCTGATCTGTCTCTTATACACATCTCCGAGCCCGCT
>NZ_JACKYY010000049.1:0-17776 GCF_015100075.1 Acidithiobacillus sp. HP-11 | reverse complement strand
GCTGAGGAGGCCCGCGTGGTCGTAAGCCGTCTGCTCAGCCTCCTCCATACCCGATGTCACGCGGGCCTCCTCAGCCATCAAGACCTGTTCCAGCATCTCGCGCTTAGTGACCCCGTTATGCCTGGCCAGCCTTGCCAGGGCCAGAGAGGCCCCCGTACTGACCCAGGTGTTAATCCGACGTTCTCCGTTGTTATCCGCGCCTGCAAAAGGCCGTCTGGCGCGATAATCGGCTTGGATCTCAGCAGCGGTTTTAGACATAGGGGTTTTCTCCTGAATAGGTTACGCAGTAATGTGACTATACCATAATATTACTGCGTAATAATAGCGAGATCCAACCCGGGGTTTTCCGTTCCATTGCTCCCTAAACCCCGACTTGCTGCGTTGTCCCAAAAACGACCGTTAGTCGGCCATGCCGGAAACTGTCCGGTAAAATGCTTGCATAATGGGATTGTCGGACATCAAGATAGACGGACAGGATGACGGACAAAAAGAGGCGGCAAATGGCACTGATCGGCTATGCGCGGGTCTCGACGGCGGAACAGGACACCGCCTTACAGACGGATGCGCTACGCAAGGCAGGCTGCGCGCGCGTTTTCGAGGGCACGGCTTCCGGGGCCAAAGCCGACCGCCCCGGCTTGGCTGATGCGCTGGCCTATAGAGTCTGTCATGGCAAACCAAAGGCCCTGGCACTCATCACATCAACCTCGCCGGTGGCATGGCGGCACCTGCTGCTGGGCGGACATTACACCTTTGCGGATGGCGGCAAGACGATTGACTTGGATGCGCTGCTCGATGGACTGGATATGGAGTGACGGAAATTTCGGCGGTTTGTGGTTCAACCCCCTACATGCAGGATGTTACGCCGTAACGAGACCGCCGGGAAAATAGCAAAAAATAGCTGGAAAATGCTATATATCAAAACGCCGCTATTTTTTACTATAAAAAACATGTTCATGATCATTTTGTTACAGATTGTTGATCTCTACATTGCATGACTTCAACCCGCTTCCGTCCATTTTGTCGGCTTGGGAGGCTTTCCTGCCTTACCAGACAGACTCCAGAGCACACAAAGCGCGCGCCAGTGATTGTAGAGCGTCTTTTCCGCTAAATGCGCATGTGCCTTCCAGTACTGGATGACCTGCTTTCCCCCTACCTCAGCGAGGGTTTTGGTGCCGTTGGCAGCGGCATGGTCGGCGAAACTCAGCATCCGGTGTTGCTGTTGCCGGCGATTCCGCTTACCGCCGCGACGAATATAGCCTTGGGAAAGCTTGGCGACTTCCTGGACCAGAAGATGACTCATGACCGCCCTCCGATATAGCTGCTGACCACATCAATGCGCCCGTGCCCGAGCTCGCGGGCAATCTGCTGACGGGCGGCTAGATCGGCGGCGCGATCCAGGACGCGCCCGACGATAACGGGCGCATCATGGCCGGTGAGCGCTTTATAGCGATCGCAGGCATAAGCTGCACGCAAATCATGTAACCCGCCTCCGGTATACTGCTGCATCGTTTCGCGGATCTTACGCAGTCCCCCGGCGCGCCAGGTCTTCCAGTTGGCCTCTGTGGGCATCAGACTGCGCCGCTGACTCTGCGCGGCGGCGGCATCGCGCAAAGCCTCCATCTGCCTGGTGGTTGTTATGGGGACGACGCGCAGGCGTCCGCCTTTCGTGCCGAGCGTTACCGTAACTTTCCCGCTGCGCTGGGCTTCTGCCAGGGCGTTTCGGGCATCGAGCAAAGAGGCCTCTTTCGAGCGCAGCCCGATTTCGCGGGCGAGTCCGGTAAGCGCTTCGCCGGCTTTATTGCCGGATTGCCGCAAAGCTGTCCTGGCCTCTTCATAGGCCGGTCCTTTGGCGTGTTTTTCAGGACCGAGTTAATCGCGCTCACGAGGTTCTGTGCGTAACTAGCCTTCATCTCTTCGGCATCGACTTTATCGGCGAGATGCCTTGCGTACTCAAGCACCGAATCCCGGGTTATTTTCTCCATGCGGCCGATGCCATTCTCTTTATTGTATTTGATGTAGCGCACGAATTGGGACCAGCGCTCCGCGATGGTCCCCAGTGAGTCGCCGCTAATACCTTTTTGATGATAAGACCGTTCTAAAAAGATCTTCCCCGCGACCGACATATCGCGATGACCAATCCCATAATTTCGTGACATAAAAATATCCTCATAAAAAGTGTGTAATGGACAAATTACCCCCTCCCCATGGAGGGGATAAAAACAACCTTTTTTCATTGCGCACTGGAATAATGCGCAATGAAAAAAGATCTGCCACAGATCACTCTGCGGTAGATCATCGGGGATTTTGCAATCCGGAATAGGCTTTCATTTTTGGTGAACAACGTGTTGTGTCGATGCAGGTCTTTTCCTGTCGCGACCCGAAAGGCCCGGTGAAGGGGCACCATCTGCAGACAGTGCTTCAAACAGGAAAAGACGTCCCCCCACCGAGCCCATCAGGTCGGTGAATTTGAGTGCATGCTCTGGAGGCATGCGCACGCGACTAAGCTCGCGGCAAGCTGTAGGGGGGCCGTATCTTGTTCAGCGCGACGGCGGCGCGCTTATCTGTTTGTATGGGGTGCGATCAGATCGACTCCGGAGCGCTGGCTAGACGTACCCGCACCCTCATATGGGGTGCGAGCCTCCATCTACATCGATGTGATTGGCGGGTGCCCTGCCCATTTCACGCGTTTTCACGCGGCGAAATGGTGCTGTAAAGCAGTAATGGCGGGGCTTTCAGCCGTCCGTCTCTGTGCGATGCTACAGAGACGGACGGGGGTGGCTACGATAATTTTGTGGTGGAACATCCGCTCCTGGCTGCGCAGTCGCTTGGGCGATCAGCGCATCGAAAGGCCACGGGCGTTATGAGGATTAGACAAGAATCATCCATCGCTGTCGCGCTGCGTTGAGGTTTCGCGATTATCCCGTGGGGTCGCTATCAGGGCACAGATTGCAGACAACAGGAATCATGCACGCCCCTGCGTACAGAAAGGGGCTCGTGGTTTGGTCCATATACATCGGACTATTGCGTCGCTTTTGCCAAAAGCTGTTTTCATCTTTAAAAAGATGATGGCGTTGGAGTAGTCAGGCTACCGCGCTGACCGCGACCGGTCAAGCAGCAGCTGCTGAATTTCAACGGTACGAAAACCATAGTTACTGCGTAACGAATAAATATCGTGACAAGTCGCAAATAAGGCGATTTTCGGAGGACACTTGGGCGATATTTGGGCAAAACGCCCAGTTTCACGGCATATTGCCTGCTGCAATGCCTATTTTTACTGATAGTTGGACCGATCAGACCAGCGGATTATCAATCCGCTGGTCTCATTCATGGCCGTTACGGTAACGATACGACGCGACTGGTTATGCATCTCAAAAACGGCCTGTTGCAAGATGGAGCCATCTGATTTCTTGACCGTGATCTCTGCAAAATTTGGGAAATCGCCTAATAGTTGTAAATGCTAATATAACCATTAGCGATCATAGAGAAAGGGGATGTATTATATGAAACAAGTCGCATTTGCAGTAACCGTCTTTTTTGGTCTTTCGTTGCCTGCAGTGGCAATAGCAGCAACAAGTTATCAGCCATCTGACAGCCCAATATTGAAAGCCAATAACTCAGTATCAATTGGTTTCAATGATATTCATAGCAACTATGCAGAAACACTCCAATCTCCTGCAGATGTTGAAAACGGGTGGACACCAGGATTCCATGTTGGGGCAAATGTAGATACCACTTTGTTTGGTATAAATGGAATATATGGTGATTTTGGTTACAGCTATGCCAGTGGAAAAGTGACATATAGCGAAGGGAATTTTTCAGAGAAGGCTGGCCACACAGAAAACAATGTGCACGTCCGATTTGGAAAAACATTTTTATTAACTAATTCGTTTGGAATAACACCATATGTCATGGGTGGATACCGCTGGTGGCATAGATCGGTACCTAATGGAGTGGCTGATCCTGAAAATTATAGCAATGCCTATGTTGGCGTAGGTGGCTTATTTCAATACGCTATAACCAATGATCTTTCTTTGTCGTTCCATGGTGGAATTGGAGAGGTTGTTTTTGCTAGCCTTTCTGGAAAAACTAATCCTTATTATGTGGTGAAATATAATTCCCCTGCTGAGCAAAAGTTTAGCCTTTCAGATAGGCCGTATTATACTGCCGGACTGAAAGCCACTTATATAAATTCCAAAAATCTTGGGCTTTATGCGGATGTTGATTATAGAGATTTTATGTATGGAGCTTCTGGATTTAATCAGTCTGGATTTGAAGAGCCATCATCACAGACTAGTCAATTTAGCTTTGGGGTAGGGATCATGTATAGTTATTCATGACAATTATACAAGAAATAGTTTTGAAAAAACCGCTTAATCGCCTATAAATATTTCTATTGATATTTATGTGATTTGAGTGTTTTTATAGAGCGCTGACCATTATTTTGTGGCAGCGCCTATATTAGCAAAGTTTTTCCAAATTTTGTTTTTAATACGAGACAGAATGCGTCATTCTGTCTCGTGGGCAGGACTGGCCAGGTCCGTAGTCTGTTGATTGAACGGGACCCAGACACTGCCTGGTCCGGGTACTTATGAGACAAAAAGCAGAGGCCGTTCATTTTATGCCGGATCAGGACAGCTCCAGGCGGCGCTCGATACGGTCTATGCGTTCATTCAGACGATCCATGCGCACACTCATGGCTGCTGTGTTCTCTTCGTTATGGGCAATGTCGCGGCGTACACTCGCAACACTCACCTCCAAGGCTCCTAAGCGGGTCACGACTTCTTCCAGCTTGCGCTCGATACGATCTTGCCCGACCTGAAAGCGTTTCAGGTGTTCCAGTATGATGTTTTCGATTTCTTCTGCCATTTTTAGTCTCCCCGACCTGAATGCTGACCAACAATATCCGCATAGTTGCCTGCCATTGTCCGTTCAAGGCTGATCAGCCTTGAATTTATTTCGCGGATGTCGTCGCGCATAGCAGACTGATCTGAGCGAATGGCGCGAAGATGCTCCAGAAGGAGGTTTTCAATATTGTCGGTCATGATTAAAGCCTCTTAAAGCTTGTTTTTTTAGCTTAAACGGTTTGTCGTTCTAGGTACATTGGAATCTGTATTATGATGCGCTTATTATTATGTGACTTGCTGCGACTTAAGCAGATGGATGAGTAAGCTGTTTCTACTATGGGAACTGTTTCTGATGTACCCGACAGTATGCCCGCCCACCAAATCGGTCCTTACGCATAAAACAAAAAGAGGCTTCCTCCTGGCTAATGAGTGCCCTACATTGAAAGCAAAACTTGGTTGCCTTTGTGGTGTCTTCCGACGGCTTTGACTGCTCCCGTAGAGAGGGAACATCAGGGTCCTGATTATCCAATGCACTGGATGGCGCCTGCCTCGTGCCCTGTATTTCATCCTCAGAAATTCCAAAGCGTTTGCGGTAATTCGGATAGGGTGCCGGTTGATGCCATGCGGCGATTTGTTGACCTATGGACTGGAGGGTATCCCGGCTGACAACCTGGGGTAAGCGCTGAACGGCATCCCGAAAAGTGAAGGTCTTCTGGAATCGACGCACCACGTTCTCGTGGAAAAGATCTCCCTTGATCACGTTGGGAAAACTGTCCGGTGTCGGACGATCAATACGTCCCCGACCGGAGATGAGCACGTAGTTGTGAAAGATCGGTTGCGCCAGACCGATACGGTGCGGGAGGACGTTGTGCCGTTTGAGCAGTCGCTGCAACAGCAGGATATGCCGATCATTTTGAGCGACAGGAGAGTCTATGGGATAAGGATCTCCTTCCTTGGGATAGGCTTCAAATTCCCCTTGAGGAGAAATGCGTACGCCTCTGGCGTAATTTTTGGTTTCCAGAACAAAAAAATCCAGCGTGCGCACGATCAGCAGATGGTCAATCTGTGCAACATCATGGCCATCGACCAGGCGCAGGTCATGGAGCAGTAACCAGTTTTCATATTCCCTGAAGCGAAAATTGAGATCATAGGTGTAACGACCTGCATTTAAAAACGGTCGGACCTGCATTCAGCGGGTTTTTCGACCAGAGATAATTGCGACCAACGGTGGCCTTAAACCAGAATTAACTGCGAATGAACCTGCATTCATCCATATCGACCTGCATTCCATTCCCACGAACCAGCATTAATTGCGAGTGACCAGATGCCTGGATACCCACTCTACCGGTCCAAAAAACGGGGGTTTATTGCACTCCCCCAGGCCGGGCTCTGAACCTCGCTGAAATCTGCCATTCGGCACCTCACAAACCCTTTCCAATATTCAAGGTCCGGCTATACTCGAATCTCGTGACTTATTGGACTGAACGCTATGCTGATTGGCTACGCACGGGTATCCACCGATGACAAGCACCGGAAACAAGGCTGAGGCCGGGCCCGAATTTATTCTGACGACAGACGCGATTGACCTCCTCGCCACGAAGCTGCGCACCCCGCTACAGGTCCAACTGCACCTGACATTGGCGCTCGAAGCCGGTTATCAGACGGGCGAGAAACCGATAACGTCGGAATTAGTGGGAGCGGTGCTCTCACGTCAGCTCGACGACCTGGAGCCAACGCTGGCGCGCCACGGCTATCGTCTCAAGGACATGGTTGAGCAGTTTGACGCCAAGGCGACGGAGGTGCGTGCGTTGTTCAGTAATCAGTTGGAACCGAAACGTGCGGCAGAGATCCGTGAGCGCATGCTTGCTGCGGGGTTGCCGATATAGCGTCTATGCGCGGCCAGTCACGCCTCTGCGGCACTAGACTTACGCCGCATGGTCACTCGCAATTAATGCTGGTTCGTGGGAATGGAATGCAGGTCGATATGGATGAATGCAGGTTCATTCGCAGTTAATTCTGGTTTAAGGCCACCGCTGGTCGCAATTATCTCTGGTCGAAAAACCCGCTGAATGCAGGTCCGACCGTTTTTAAATGCAGGTCGTTACACATAGGCAACCTGATCTTCAGCACTTTCTCCGGCTTGTAGCTTCCACTTCTCTTGCTCGACTATGCGACGGTGCTCGGACGTGAGATGACAGGACAGCAGAAGATCCAGTTCCATGGCTTTTTTGCGTCCACTGATGGTGTCTCGTTCTTTAAGGATCATGCGGTGAAGTGCCTTCTGTTCGTGCTAAAATCACTCAGTTAGCCTGTCATATTAGATGATTGAGGTGGTTATGCCACATAACGGCGACCCCCTGAAAAATCCGTTGCTTCATTCTCATCAGAGGATGTGCATAAAGCTCAGGGTAGAATCCATCACAAATCCGGCAGCTCATCGCCTTTAGCTGGCGGGTCACTCCTGACCTTGTCCAGAATCGTCTGAAAGTCCGCAGGGCTTGCATTGCTGCCGCGCCGCTTGAAGAAGTCGGCAGCCGTTTCCACGGCACCGACCTTTTCAGCGAGAGCGACCGTGATCCACTGATTGAGTGATACCCCATCCTCCCGTGCAAGCCGTTGTGCAGCGGTCTTGAGGGACTGTGGCAGTTTCAGGGCATAGGCGGCCTTGTTCATTGGCGAACCTCCATCAAAAGTTGTTTGGGTAGCCATAGGGGAAGATTGAAGCGTGGCGCAGCCACCGCGAAGTGCGCCATGTTGAAAGTAATCAAAGCATCGGCATGACCATTTACGGCGGCCTCCAGAACCATTTCATCGTTCGGGTCGTTGAGTTGTGGCCGCCAGTGGAAATGAATCTCTACCGGGCGGCAAAGGCCAGCAAAGGCGTCCAGGAATCGACTGACCTCTTGGAGGGTCAGCTGAGATACCGCTAATTGCTCAGGCCTTGTCAGTACTGCTTCGTATTCCATGAACAAAGCGGGCGTTGCCAATACGGCAATCTGCCCCAAACCGATCAACCGCAATACCGCGTGGCTGGCCCCCAGGTTGCTACGCAGGGCGCTGGTCAGTACGGAGGTATCGAGAACGATTTTAAGCATATCTCATAGGATATCACAAAAAACAAAAAGAAGGGTTTTCGCGGAGCCAATTGTCCCTGTAGATGGTCACACCATCGTACAAAAACATCACAACCTGAACCACCATGCGCGAACCTGCCGTAAAGGCCCTGTATTTGCCCTAGAAACGACGCAAATCCCGTTCTGGTACATTTCCATGGCTCAACCACTAAAAACGCGTTCTGCGCCAAAATTACCCCTCCTTTGTAAAACTAGAGGGGGAGCCACTGCCATAGCAGTGGGGGACGTAGTCCCCGAAGGGGGTCGATCCGGCAAGCCGAAGGCGCGGACAGGGGGACCAGCTGGTCCCCGCCGGGGGATGGTTGCGCCCGGCGCCGTAGGCGGCAAGCGGGCGCTCATTGTCATTGCCTGTCGGTCGTTTCGGTTTTGGCTTTTCCACCGTCGGAGACGTTAAAAGCTTTTCTTTAAGTTAAAACCGCGCGCGCGCGTTACGGTTTTTGAAAGCCTTATGGTTATTGGCCTGTAGGGGCATTGCTGCAGGTGAAATGACGATGAGAGTGCAGGTGAAATGACGTGCCTATCCACAGATTAGTGCAGGTAAAATGACGTGCCTATCCACAGAAAAACGAGAATTATCCACAGCCGAATTATTTTGACGAGGACTTGAGAACGTCCTTGATTTGGGCGATGGCTCCCTTTGTGGCCTTGGCATAGAACGTTACCGTGTCATTTTCTTGGTCGCATACAATGCGATAATCTGGTAAATCACCTGATTCTGCTAGCGTTTTAACGGCGACGCGGAAATTTCTAATCGCGTCTCGGCTCCCGCTTTTTTCATGGAGGACTTTCGTGGTCACGCACCACTTTGCCTGTATTCCACAGTGCTTCCTTGCTAACTCGTAAAGCCTTCTATCGATTGGCTTACGTATCCGAAAATAATCCCTATTCAACGTCAAGACGTGCATGGCTCTAACTGATCGGCAAAGCCAGTCTGGCAGACTAATCTCAACAGCTATCATTTTGTCATCGCCATCGCGTTCAATGACGCGCCAGGAGTCAATCAATCCAAACCCTGCACGCTCACGTTTACCTGCTGTCTCAATATTCGTTTCGATGCGGGTTCCGCTTAACCTGGCCAGAGCATCACCCATAAGGCGGTACCCCTCTCCACTGGTCTGCCTATTGGTAGTCACCAAAAAATCATAAGCAGTGAAACGTACAACTCTACCAACATCTGAACGATCACGGTTTATCGCTTCCACAAGTTGACTGATACAATAAATCCAGATGTCCTTATCATGAATCGTCGCACAACCGTCATGACCTGGTTTAACGGTGACCGTCACTCCATTACGTTCGTAAATGCGAGACCGTCTATCGCCCGTTTTTAAAGCAAATATTGGGTGCTCCATGCTGACGATATCGTCCTTAGGGGAAGCATCAAAAATATCCGCCACAAAAAAATCGCGTTGCGCATAACGATCAAAACGAAGATGCCCGGTCACGCTAATACAGCCTCCAGGCGAAGAGAATACGCAGCAGGCCTCACTTCTTTTTTTCGTCCGTGACCAGGCAGCGGTTTTTCCTCGACGATAACCAGTCCGGAATCCGCTAATAAATCTATATCCCGCTTCACAGCGCTACGATCACGCCCAAGACGTTCCGAAATCTCTGTGATGGAAAGTGGTCTCTCTAACACCACTTGCATCAGTGCAAGCCGGGTCGTAGTCAGCAAATGCAGCAAGTCTGCGGGGTCTTCAAAACTAATGATCTTTTCTTCGGAAATGGGCTGCTTGGCATCCGCTGTACGAGCAACCTTCCTACCACGTTCAAAGAACATCTTTTCATTGGCTACCTGCAGTAACATATTTATTGCCTCCTTAAGGCCATCCAATCCTCTTCAAAACGTGCTTCAACTTCCTCAAAACTGACAAAATCTATTGGGTGCATATCCCCGAAATAATGACGATGGTGGTATCCATGCTGGTTGTCGTACCCCACAACACGACCATTATCCACGGCGCATATCGCGTGATTGATATAGGCTAGGTTGTACCGCGTTACTTCGCCCCTTTCATCCACCCACACTTCCCGGCGCAGCTGCCCATTCCCTCGCTTTCTGGAAATATGATGAACCTCATCAACGAGCTTCTTATCAGCCATGATTTAATATATCACTTCTGGTGCCAAACAAGCTACTCATCCCCAAAATCGCCACCACGATTTTATCATGGCAACCTGATTACTACCCCCATCATGCGTAAGCAACTTAATCTGCCGTTGAACATCATCCAGGTGTTGGCGAAGCCACGCCTCTCGTTCTTCCGCTTTTCTTTCCCTATCAG
Organism: Acidithiobacillus sp. HP-11; assembly: GCF_015100075.1. Lineage (NCBI taxonomy): Bacteria > Pseudomonadati > Pseudomonadota > Acidithiobacillia > Acidithiobacillales > Acidithiobacillaceae > Acidithiobacillus > Acidithiobacillus sp. HP-11. Next base: position 7,513 of record NZ_JACKYY010000049.1, on the reverse strand, counting down.
CCGCCGCAGCTAACTGAGATCGAAGGGTGGCTATAACTTCGTCTTTTGCTTGAATTGAGGAAGGTATTTCGTTGTCATAGCTATCTTTTTCATATGTCACCATCTGGTTTTTTTCTGTATTTTCTGGTGTCATCCTGATTTCACCAAAAACTCGTATGAGCTCGCTGGTGTCAATCTTTGGTTTGTCCAAATGATCCCTTTCTATACTTATTTTTCCTTCATTTATGTAGTTTTTATATAGGTTTTGCCTAGCCACTCCGACCAATCTAGCCGCTTCCGAGATTGTCACTTTAGCCATGTCATTCTCCGTAACTCAATATGTCACCATATGTCATCTTAGGATGACATATCAATCACCGCCACAATTTTTCAAAGCGTTGGGCATTGGTAGCGGTATAGCGCACGGTATGCTGGATATTCCGGTGCCCCAGATAGTCCTGAATCAGCCGGGTGTCCGCGCCCTGGTCAGCCAAAGCAAAACCGCAGGCATGACGCAGCATGTGCGGATGCGGTGGCAGCGACAGTCCCGCTTCCTCGCCATAGCGCCGCAACAAGGCCCAGAAGGTCTTGCGGGAGAGGGCAGCCCCTCGGGCGCTCAAAAACAGCGCCTGACGGTCCAGGGGCACCGTCCCTGAGCGGCTTTTCCCCCGGTCCCACTGCCGCAACCAGCGCGACCGCTCCTGCAGCCAGCTTTTCAGCATCCGGAGTTCTTCGGCCCGTAAGGGCTGAGTCGTGGACAATCCCCCCTTGAGGCGTTCGACATGGAGAATCCGGCTGTCCAGATCCACCTGGTCCAGACGCATGGCGCAGGCCTCTGTCACTCGCAGGCCATGGCGGAACATCAGGAAGATCAGACAACGATCCCGTATCCCCGTCCGGAGGTTGTCCTTGGCGGCCTGGAGCAGACGATCCACTTCCAGCGGCGTCAGATGCTTGCGATCCGCTTCTGCCGCCGCCCGGCGGCGAGCCGGTGTATTCACGACAGGAGAAGGGACTTCCGGTGCCGATTCCGGCAGCAGGGGTTCTGCCGTGGCCACGGCCTCTATGACTTCCGGGGTAGATTCAAAAAAGCCCAGCTGCTCGGGCGCCTTCTGGGGTTTTTTCGGGGTTTTGGGGGTACGTTTTCGGGGTTCGGACACAGGCAAAATCTCCACGGCGTTTGTAATGTCTCATGATACCCGGTTTTTCAGCTTGCCGGGTATTAGGAGAATCAGTACATTAGCGACAGAGAGAAAAACGCCCACGAGACAGAATGACGCATTCTGTCCCATCACACCTAATCACACAGAGTTTTGTTCTTGTTTGAGCGGTACATTAATGTCTACTATCTCGATTTTTCCTTGGCTACACTGTGTTGGGACTATAAAAATTTTGATATCACTTCCCAACATGGTAAGACACTGCATTAGCCGCCATTCGCTGATATCTTTGGTTTGTCCACCCATAATTCTACAAAATCGACTCCGTGAGATATTCAAGTTTTTAGCCGATTCCGTCTGCGTCCACCCTTTCTGCACAACCATACCCCTAATACATTCGATCAGTTTTAACTTAATAGATTCTGTCGTATCTTCATGATAATGAACCATTCTTGGTTTTCTCCACAGTTATATTTTTACCTCGTTAATGGATGAATAGTACACCATGAAATCAGACCTGAGCAGTATCAATTTATGTTGTTATGCTAATATTTTATAATCTTTTGCGGGTATCAATACTTTTCTTGCAACAGGTGTTGCAATACTGACACAAGGGGATGATACTCTCCACTGTGTAGAACACCAGCTTAGATAAGAGTATTAATTTCAGACGGGATTAGTGAGGAGAAGAATATGAAAAAAACCATTTTACATGCTGCTGTGATTGGTGCCATATCCATGGGACTGTCAGCAACAGCTTTCGCAACCGACGGATATCAACTGATCGGTATTGGCCAGTATGCAATGGGCATGGGTGGTGCCGTAGTTGCAGCACCTGATGATCCTTTATCAGCAGCTATCAGCAATCCTGCAGGACTGGCCAATATGACGCCGCAAGCCGCATTTTCCGCTGAAATTTTCAACCCCACTAGAAAAACTAATTTTGGGTTTGGAGAAATTGGGAGCCACAGCAATATTTATGGGGTGCCAGCAATCGGTTGGGTGGCTCCAGCATTTGGTGATGGGATTGTGTTTGGTGGTGGCGTATATGGTACATCAGGCCTTGGCGTGAACTACATACAACCGAATACACCATTAGGTACTGTGCAAGCCTACAGCAGCATCACGTTCATGCAAATGGCTCCATCAATGGCTATGAAGGTAAACCATCACCTCTCAGTCGGAGCTTCTCTGAATATAGCCGCAGAACAAGGATCATTTCAGCAAACGATTGGTCACACATCTCCCGGAGGGATGGGACCCAACAACATACCTTACCCACCATCTACATCGTATACCGGCCTCAACTTGGCAAGCCCATCATGGGCATATGGCGTTGGATTAACCCTAGGCGCACTTTACAAAGTAAATAGCATGGTTACATTGGGCTTTACATATAAATCTCCCATCATTTTTACCCCTATGACATGGCAGGAAACAGGAGAGGTTGCGGGCTCATTGTCACACCCAGTTACCGGTGGAGCCGGGCAATATAGCGGCCATCTAAACTACCCACAGCAAGTAGCTCTAGGATTGGCTATACGCCCAATTCCGCAATGGTTAATCAGTGTAGAGGGGCAGTGGATAAACTGGCACGCGACCATGAACAACTTCAACATTTATGGGCCATCTTGGTCTAACGGTGCATCAAGTGTCGCGTTACCGTTGCATTGGAGCAATCAATGGGTTGCCAATATTGGTACTCAATACAATGTAAATAAATGGCTGCAAGTGCGGGCCGGTTACAGTTACGGATCTAACCCAGTCAGCAATGCAAACACCGCAAGCAACCTGATTTTTCCTGCGGTTGTTCAGAATGCCGTAACTTTCGGTTCGACTCAAAAATTAGGAATGGGCTGGAAACTCACAGAGGCATACATGCATTCCTTTGCAAACACCATCTCTGGCACCTCTCCTTATTCTCCGTACGCAGCTGAAAACGCCAGCGCCACACTCGCCGAAAACTCATTCGGTCTGCAAGTCGGCTACGACTTCTAAAATCATACCCCTCCTCAGGGTACATAGGAGACGGATAGCCGTCTCCTTTTTTATCTCCACGTTTGAATAAATATCTCCCCAACTGGCCGTTTTTGAGTGGCCTGCTCCAACCCTTGCTGTAACGCCGACAATCAACAGGTTGACGTTCTCAACACCCCATCTTGATTCCAACATCTCGATTTCATGCCCTGAGTGGGGATGTAAGCCCAAAAACGGCGAGCAGCAAAAACTAAATTTCCCCTTGTTGATTGCAAAACGACAAACCCGGACTGTTCTTGCATCCCGTACCGAACCGACCTACGATTAACAGCGACTCTGATTTTTCATGATCAGACTCCTCCTCACGGGCCGGGCTCTGTTGTCTGGCTCGTGCTTTTTCTGGTTTCGTTAGGCTTTCCATCATTGTGCCTTGCGATTTCCTGATATTGTTGTATGCTTTCCACACGGGGTAGGCAAAAAAATACACTCTCGTGTTCTTGGGGTGGAGCCAAGCCTCTAACTTGTTTCAGGAGGAGTATCAAATGAAAAAGAATTTAATTGCTTTGGCAGTAGCAGCGGCTTTTGTAGTCCCTGGTGTCGCTTTTGCTTCTACGAACAACGTGTTCGCGCCAGCAAATAGCAATAATGACACTGGCCCCATCCTGTATGGTTACGCTCAGATCACTGGTGCTCAGCAGTGGGGAACATCAACGAATGGATCCGCCCCAGGATCGAATGGCTTGATTTTCGGTGCCAACCGTATTCGCCTGGGCGTCAAGGGTGAAGCTGTTCCTGGTGTGACCTACAACATTGAGGCTGGTTGGGATAATGCTGCGATCAGCGGCAATACTTATGTCGGAGGCAATTTGCTGAATGATGGCCTTGGAAATGGCGGGAACGCCTCCATCATTAACGCATGGTTGAATTATGCGCCCGTACCTTTTGCTCAACTCGAAGTCGGCAAGTTCAAACTGCCTGTGGGTAACGAGTACGTGAGTAAAGCAGGTAACGAGTTGCCTTTCGTATTCCGTAGCATGGCTCAGTCATTACTTCCAGGCCGGTCCGCAGGTGCTATGATCCATGCCAATGACGTGATGGGAACAGGTATAGGCTACGCTGTAGGTTTCGCTGATGATACATCGCTGGATGCCTACAACGCTTACAACTGGACTGCAAACGGCTCCATGCCGTTCGGAAGTGGCCAGAGCGGTTACTTGAATGGTAGTGGCAATTATATTGCCTTTGCTCGTTTAGGTTACGATTTCATGGGGCCGCTGCTTAAAGCGGAACTGAGTGGTTCACGTATGAGCCTAGGCTCCACGCCAAATGGAAGTTATGTTCCCGGTGGACTATCGCAAACTGCCATATACACTTGGAACGTGGGTATCCATGGCGGGCTGATGGGCATTCACTATGTGGCTTCTTATACCAACATGACCTCCGGACGTAGTTTTGGTGTCAACTACGGTTACAACAATAATGGGATGCTAGCTACTGACTGGAACGTAGGCTTGGGTGTGAACCTGCACCAGATGACGCTAACGCCCTCATGGTTAGATATTGAACCTGCAGTACGCTTCGATTCCTTCAGTATCAATAACCACAGCGGGTACGATGCAAAAATCGACAACACGACTGTCGGGTTGAACTATTTCGTCAATCCCAACAATCCGCATGCTGCCGAGGTTCAGTTGAATTACATTATCCCAACTGCGCGTCAAGGTAAGTTTGGTACAAACACTCAGGGAGGCGTTTTTAGTGCTACCGGCGCTCCCATTAATGGCATGGCCTACAACACCTTAATGTTGCAGTTCCAGGCTGGATTCTGATTAGTTAATCAGTAAAAGATGGGCCGCTATCATTATGACAGCGGCCCATTCTAATTGATCGACATGCCATACAAAAAACAAAGCGCAAACGAAGATGAGCAGTTTCGATTGGCTGCAAAGGCTATTATTGTCCTGCGTAGCGAGAAATTATCTGGTATAGCGAAAGCCCTGCAACTTGACCCCGGCGGACTATCTGGATGGTTAGGAGGCACACCAAACAGGTTATCTTTAGAAAAAAAAGAAATTCTTTCAAATTATTTAGGGTTAGAATATACGCACATATCTCATAAAATAGTGCATTTTTGGAACACAAATATAGAAGATCTGAGCGAGCTTGCTCCTGTAGTTATAAATAAAGAACTTCTTAAAAAAATAGAAATAACACCAATCGTATCCGACACCATCACCATTGGAGGTATTTACCATTCAAGAATAGGTGATATGACGCTAGTTATTTTATGCGGCCCTCAGAACAAGGCCTTTCAAATACCTATTTTATCTCCAGAGATAACTGGATGGGGAAAGCTATCTCAACCTGTTGAAATAAAAAAATGTATATTTGAATCATGGTGGGTAGAAAAAAGTGTATTTCCAGAATATATATATGGATACCTTCACGAAGGCGTGAAATAAAAGCTGGTCGTTTTTGAGAGTTATGACTGGTTTTATATTACGTGACAAGCCTCTATATATCGTTACAGTAACGACTATTCCCAGACCCCCGGATTACCAATCCGCGCGTCTGCCTGACACTGAACCCAGTATCCATGAGGGTTTGTGGTTTTTGAATCGGCCGAATCTGGCCACTTTGCCCAAATAATGCCCAAGTGCCCCCGAAAAAACGTTACGCAGTAACGGCCTTCAATCTCCCTAGTCTCCCGGCCCATTCCGACGACTCACCCCCAAGTTCAGCTTCTGTTCGGCCAACGCCTTTTGAAAGCTCTCCATCGAGGAGGACGCTTCAACGGCTTTCAACACTTTACCCCGATTCATGCTCGCATTTTGGATCCCCAGAATACTCCCGACATGCATCCCCACCATGTCCAGTCGATGCCGGAGCTTTTGGTTTTCGTCATTAGCCGCATCGTAGCTCGTTAATCGCTTTTCTCGGGTATTCAGGGTTTCGTGCCACGCTTGCAGCTCTGCCTCTTGCCCATTCATCTGGCTTTCTTGGGCGCGGACGGCCTGTTCCCGCTGCACAATACGGGCTTTTTCCGCCTGGACCGCACTTTCTACCTTGGCCGCTATCTCATCCCGAATGTACCCCGCCACTTGCTGGTGATAATCCGCCAGGTCCTCCGGGGTGACCGTCAGGTTCTTCGATAACCGCTTTTTGGCCGAAACCAGATGGGGCATCTCTCCCTGGATGTGCCCTGCCGTTTTCTGTTTCCGGGCAATGGCCACCTCCAGATCCGCCTGTTCCTGTTCCAGGGCCTTTATCTTGGCTTCCGCATCTGTCTGGCGGCGTTCATACGCCGCCAGTCTTTTCTGGACCTTTTCCGCGTCGCCCCGGCCCGCTTCTGAATCCTGTCGCGCCTTTGTTGCTAAGGTTTCATTCTTTTCACGTCTTATTTCGGCTTCAGCAGCTTCTCGTTCGGCCTCAGCACGGCGCTGTTCTGCGGTGGCTATCTCGGCAGGTAGGTCATCATGGAGCTGTTGCACGGATCGATGGATGATTTTTGACCAATCTTCCTCGTCTTTCACCCGTTCCTGCTTCGCTTTCCCGCGCGTGATGTTCAGCCCCCGCGCGGCCAGGACTTCGCCCGCAATGTCTTGCAGCTGGCGGGTGACCTCACGGGTTACCGTCTTGGACAGCGGTACCCCGTCGCGGTCATACCCCGGCATCTGGAAATGGGCATGCGGTGCCGCCTCGTCGTTGTGTACCACTAACCCCGTCAGGGTCGTATTGAGCCGCTCGGCCAGCTGCTGGGCAACTGACTGGTACATGGCCCGCTGGTCGGCCTTCGGTAAGGCCAGAATGACCGCCTGGGCTTCCGTACCAAACGTGATGATGCCCCCCATGGCAATAGCCGCATTGCTTTTCAGGATGCGTTGGCAATTCCGTTGTGCCCGGCGTTCTGAGCAGGTTTGGCGCAGTGTGGTCGGATTGGCCGGCGCGAGGAGGATGTCATTGTCTGCCGTGCGCTCCTGATCCACGTATCCAGGGATCGCCTGCCGCAAGTCATGGCGGTTTTGCCCGATGACTTGCGAGGCCGTTAATCGTCGAATACGGATGCTGACTGTCAGGCTCATGGGGGCCTCCTGATAGGGGGGTGCTGGCTCATTATAGCAGGGTATCCGCAAAGGAACATAACCTACTAGGCCATAACATTACACTTCGTTTTAATGTTATGGCTTCTTCGGCCAAGGTGCTATGCCCCTTTGGAAACCCCATTACTGCGTAATACGCTGTCGTAAGCCGTCTGCTCAGCCTCCTCCATACCCGATGTCACGCGGGCCTCCTCAGCCATCAAGACCTGTTCCAGCATCTCGCGCTTAGTGACCCCGTTATGCCTGGCCAGCCTTGCCAGGGCCAGAGAGGCCCCCGTACTGACCCAGGTGTTAATC
>NZ_JACKYY010000055.1:0-15548 GCF_015100075.1 Acidithiobacillus sp. HP-11 | reverse complement strand
GGGCAAGCAAGCCGACTTCCCTTGGGAGAGTTGATATGCAGGTCCAACCGCTTCTCCTCCAGCTTGAAAGTCACATCGTCCACCATCCACGGCGGAACCAACCCCAACGCCAAGGTAAACAGCTTGTCTTCGTCCATCATTAACCTTCCCTAGATCAGCAATGCCCTAAGACTACCGTACCCTCGTATCCACTCCAAGTAGCGAGGAGCCTCCGAAGATCCCCAGTCACGAGATTAAGGTAACCTCTACAGATTGTAGAGGATCTTTATAAATCAAACGCCACTCAACACGGATAACGTCGTTAGTGCCTCAGTAATGAGCGCCACTCCTTGCGTCTATCCAGGCAAGACTACCACAGCAAACATGCTTGTTTGATGCATCATCGGAGCAAATCAGAAATGCGTGAAAAGCCATGCCGCTGACACAAATTTTCGACGAATTTTGGATCTATTGACCAGACGAAAGACAGCATTCCCGCCAATCGAGCAACTTCGTCACAGGGTAACCGGCCCTGTGTATACGCGTGCAACGCAGCCCGCAGACGACGCTTTTCTTCCCGTCCGATAGAAACATTACCATCATTTGCAAGCGTAAGTCCGACTAGCAACCTTCGACGTTTCTTCGAAACATTGACGGTCTTGTCCGGATGCAATATTAGGGGTAAGTAGGATATTGACGCCAATATTTTCTGGACAGTATCGAAGACTTTGTCCAATAGCCGAGGGGTGTCCGTAGAGAATGCCAAGTCGTCGGCATAGCGACTGTACATCACACCCATGACCTCACAGTACTGCTGCATTGCTATGTCGAACTCCCACATCAGGTAATTCGAAATAAAAGGAGAGCTTGGGGCCCCAATGGAAAGCTGCAACGGCCCACCTTCAATGCTTGCGGACTTCAGAAGTAGGTTACAGAGGATCTCAATCTCTTCCTCAGAATAGTTGCAATCACGTTCGAGACAATGCCGAAGCGCGTGCTCGTTTAGACTCGGAAAGAAATCCTTGAAATCGAGTTTTAGAAGGTATCTCTGTTTTGCATGAGGAGTAGCATGATCGAGAATTGAGCGCCCCTTGCGGTATGCCGTAGCCGCATCGTGCACAGGCAGTTGATTCAGCTCATTATCGACCAACCATCTTTGGAAATATTTCAGCTCGGCTGTTGGTTGCGAAATTAACCGCTTGCCACGACCGTGTCGCTTTTCTATGAAGTGGCTCTTGTAACGATGAGGCGCAGTGGCAATCACGCGAGATAGCTCTCTCGCTGATAGGGGAGACATCTCAAGAAGTCTAGTGAATAAATTAGCGCTCCTAAAGTTCATGGGAGTCTCCCATAAACGGACTTCAGTCGAATTTTGCCATTTACATACTCTTCGGCATAAATCTTAAACTTTTCTCGGAAAAATCTGCCGCCACTTTTAGCCTTATGGTCAACCCATGGCGCATCGCTGCCCGGCGCTCGTACCCAGAAGATCTCTCTTCCCCGTACTTCTTTCTGAATCAACTTAAAGAAGCTAAGCAATTCGAGGTGCTGTGCCAGTATCTGCTCATCCAAATTAACGCCGTAAAACTTCAGAACAGCGTCAATTTCTGTTTGCTTGCTGATCAACATTAAATCGACCAGATCAGCAGCTATCAGGAAGATGTGGGCGGGTTTATTCGGATCGAAACGAGTGCGCTGTGGATTTGTCTTGAGCCACTCGTCAATTGTTTCAACAATGGCATCGAAATCGTCGTCCGGCAGTTCCGTTTCTTGGTTGGTGCCAATGACGCATTCTGCCCCGTGGCTTTGCACGCGATTCAGCGGCCCTAACCTCAGAAATGACCGCCGTGAGCCCTGCTCACAGTACTGCCGCTGCACGACTGTCAAAACTTGCGGGAGGATGCTGTCATGCGATGCCAAGCAACCAAGCTCAGCAAGCGACCCTGGCGACTCCACAAATAAAATGATCGCGCGAGCCAAGAAACACGCGTCACGCTCGAATGTTAGAAGGTCAGAGTAACCTGAAAAGGCCCACCAATCGTCAAAGTCTTCAGGACGCGCCAAGTGCTCGGCCCAAGGACGATTAAACGTAGATTTCAACGTACGCCGCCAGAAACAATCTCGAAGAGAACCTGCTGGTTCGCTGGAGGGCTCTGTGGGACCACCGAATACCCAAATACGAGCCGGCAGGTTGATGACTTCACAACCTGCCGGATCCAATTGCTCGGTCAGAACTGTGACCAGCTCGCTGTTCACCCTCAACTACCTTAAACTAGACTCGAAAAGTTGCGATGGCTCGCCATCGCGGCTTTTCGAGCCGTAATTGCGATCCACCACACCGCAGTCCTGCGAAACGCCGGACAGTTGATAGTTCTACAGTTGACTACCAAAACGCGTAGCTGAGGTGTACAGCATAGCAACATTTTGTGTCTCTCTCCAATAATCTGGGATATATTTCCCGATCATCGTGCATTGACCTAGCAGATTTCAAGTGCTGGCGCGTACGGTCAGGGATATCAGTGGTGTTACGGGTCACCAAGGCGCGCTCAATGATGAGCGGAATCCGGTTGCAGTGTCCAAGGAAGGGAGCGTCGTTTAAACCTTACCCAAGCGCGCTACGTACGGGACCACCAATTTCTGGATGGCCGGTTACGCTGCATCTTGGTCGTTCGGATTTAACGTCTGCCGGTCGGTGACAGTGACCGACCCAACAACGATCTATACCCTCACGTTGGGGTGACGCAGAGCGTCTACCCGGTAGACAATAGAGGGTGCCTGATGAAAGTATACATTGCCGAGAAACCCAGCCTGGGTAAAGGCATAGCCGAGTATTTGCCTGGACCAAAGAACAAGGGTAACGGGTTCATTCAGTGCGGATCCGATACCGTCGTGACCTGGTGTTTCGGCCATATATTCGAGCAGGAAGAGCCGGACTTCTACACGCCTGATGATGTTCCTACCACGCCAAAGGGCAAGAAGAAATGGCGCTTTGAGGAACTGCCCATTTTTCCTGAGCAATGGAAGAAGCGGGCAAAAGATGACGCCAAGGCCCAGATCAAGGTGATCCGGGAACTGCTTAAGAAAGCCTCGTCTGTCGTTAATGCCGGCGATCCGGACCGAGAGGGTCAGCTGCTGGTGGATGAGATCCTGGAGGAACTCCGCTGGAAAGGCCCAACCCAGAGGATCTGGCTGGCCGCCCTCGATGAGCAATCCGTGCGTAAGGCTCTGGCATCGCTCAAGGACAATAGGGAATATCAGAATCTCAGCAATTCTGCCGAAGCCCGCGCACGCGCGGACTGGCTCATGGGCATGAATCTCACCCGCGCATTTACGCTGCGCAACAGCGGCGCCGGAGTCGTCTCCGTGGGTCGGGTGCAGACGCCGACCTTGGCTCTGGTCGTGGCCCGTGATGAGAAGATCGAGCACTTCAAACCCAAAGATTACTACGTTCCTCGGATTTACACAGGATTCTGGGCCGCCTGGGATCTGCGGGAGGACTTCGAGGGCGTCGATGCCGAAGGCTTCCTCACCGACCGGAAAGCAGCTGACCGACTGGCAACCCAGGCCAAGGCAGACGGCAAGGCCACGGTGAAGGATTTCACCAGCGACGAAAAGCAGCAACAGGCACCGCTAGGGTTCTCTCTCGCCGAACTGCAAAAGGTCTGCTCGGCCAAGCTCGGCATGTCGGCACAAAATGTCCTTGATGCGGCCCAGGCGCTGTACGAGGAGCACAAGGCGGCGACCTATCCCCGGACCGATTGCCGCTATCTACCTGAAGAACAGCATGGGGATGCCGGACAGATACTGTCCGGCCTGGCAAAAGCTGGATTTGCGGATCTGGTGAAAGCCGCCGATTCTAACCGGAAGTCGGCCATCTGGAATACGGGCAAAGTGACGGCGCACCACGCCATCATTCCGACCGGCTCCATGCAGGGCTCTATGAGCCCCGCAGTGGCCAAAGTCTACGAGATCATCGTCCGCTCCTATCTCGCGCAGTTCTATCCGCCCTATGTGTACCGGGCGATCAAGGCCCTACTGACTTGCACCGGCGAGGACTGGAAGGCGACTGCCAACATTCCGGTATCCGCAGGCTGGAAAGCCGTGTATGGGATGACCGATGACGATAATGATGACACCCCCGCCCAGCCGATCCCGGCGCTCAAAAAAGGCCAGGTTCTGACCGTCCAGGATGCAGATGTCCAGGCAAAACAGACCAAGCCGCCGGCACGATTTACGGATGGGTCGCTCATTGAGGCCATGAGCAACATCCACAAGGTGGTTGAGGATGAGGCCGCCAAGGCCAAACTCAAGGAAACCTCTGGCCTGGGGACTGAGGCCACCAGGGCTAGCATCATCGAAACACTGCTCACCCGGGGATTCATGGAGCGCAAAGGCAAGCAGATTCTCTCCACCCAGGCAGGGCGGGCGCTGGTTCACGCGCTGCCCAAAGACCTCACGGATCCCGTCCTGACGGCACGCTGGGAAGATGCCCTATCATCCGTGTCTGAGGGCCGCGTGACGCTACAGCAGTTCGAGGAAGCCCAGCGCAAATTCGTTTCTCGCATGATCGAAGCAGCCAAGGCGGCGACCATCGCCGTTGGGCAAGCGCGGTCCGCCACGAGCGCGCGGGGTAAGGCGTCTACCGGAAAAATGCGCGGAGGCGCTGCGAAAGCAGGCCCTTCCTGTCCAGACTGCAAAAAACCGACCATCACCCTGAAGACCAAGAAAGGCGACTCCTTTTTCAAGTGCGAGGGCTGCCAGTCCTGCTGGTGGCCGGACAAGCAGGATGCCAAGAAGCTCGGAACGAAGTGGAGCGAGAAAAAAACATGAGCGAGACAATTTGTTGCTTCCTGAGATCGCCTACCCGGTAGACGAACCCCGCTTTTCCTGCCGCAGGACATGTGGTCGCGTTATCCCCGCAGCTCCACCGCCTTGTGGACGGCTCGTTACCGTGTAACGACCAGCCGGTACACATTCCGGCTTGCCGACCACAACCCAGACGGCCGCCGGGGGTCCAGTTGGACCCCGCTTCGTTGTCTGGGCTTCGGACCGTGGATCGCGGGGATAACGCTCCAAAAAATCGTCTACCCGGTAGACGCTGGGCCGATCTCCGCTGTCAGAAATCGTCTACCGAGGAGACTGACCCGATTCGGGTTTGAAAACCTCTCGCTGATCTATACCCGTCTGGGATTGATCCTTTCTCACTGGAGGGCTTGTAGATACCATGGAAATTCTGGCTTGGCTGGTAGCCGCTATCGTTGCGGTCTGGAGTGTACGACGAGTGAGTAAATCTGTGCTTTCCGAACTTTGGAGGATTCCACTCATAGTGTGGGCAGACTTTCGCCATCCTCCGCAGGTTGCCTGCATACCTTTGCGGGTGATGACCCGCTGGGATGTTCCATTGTTCTTTGTTGGGAGCGTTCTCTGGTTGATCTGGGCACTCGCTTTCGCTCTGACGCTCTTTTTGCATTTGACGCTTCTGGTCTTTCTGGCATTCGAGATGGGTTTCCTCTTGCTGGCTATTCCACGCGCATATAACGATTCCTCCGTGAGGCGAAAACTACTCGGAATGTGCGCGAACGACGGCGAGCGGCTCGCTTGGTTTGCCTTGTTCGAGCGCACTCACCCCGATCTGGCAAAGATGGAGCCGACGTTTTTCTATCCTATTGATGGCAATCTTTGGAGATTCGTCGCCGCGATCTTCATCGTGCTCTTCCCGCTATATTCACTGGCGCTACAGCTCATGCTGTCGGGGCTGGCTGGTCTGGCCGTACAAGGCCTCGTCCTTTCCTGTGTATTGGTTGTGAGCATCATCCCTCTGGTTCGATGGGCCGGAGCTCTAATCGGCGGCAGGTACGCCTGGTGGCTTGAATACCACTTACTGCTCTCTGAGTCGTCTACCCGGTAGACGATCTCGCATTTTTCACCCAATCGGGCCTGTGTTCGGGCGTCTACCCGGTAGACGCTGGACCCAGAATCGGTAAATAAAAGCGTATTCCCGCTGAACGCTGCTCTAAAAAATCGTCTACCCGGTAGGCGAAAACGCCAAAAAAAGCGTCTACCGAAAGAAAAGCGGAACGCAAGATAAAGAAGGGGTAATGTGGGCGTTTTCCGGGAAAACGTGGCCGCTGCGCCCGTCTACCCGGTAGACGATCGCCCGCCCCGCTGCCCTGCCCTGCCCTGCCCCCCCAAAAACAACTGGAGCGCACAATGCGTGGAGCGATGTTTGTCAGGAAGATATCTTCGCTCGATCTCTATTGCAGCAGTCCTGGTTGTCGCGCGGTGATAGCACACCGGAGCTATCCAGTCTCAGGAAACGGTCGGTTCTGGCGAGCGTAGCCTAATAGTCGGTGGCTTTACCGATATGGTTGGCCATCATCGACCCTGTGGGCCCGGTTTTGCCGTAAGTTCAATCCCCAGGACCTTCATGACTGCTAGCGTGGTCTTGAGCGTCGGATTGCCGCGCTCGCTGAATGAGCGGTACAACTGTTCACGCGAAAGACCAGTTTCTCCAGCGATCTGAGCCATTCCCTTGGCGCGGGCCACGACGCCCAGCGCGTGCGCAATGTAGCCGGCGTCTGCAGATTCAAACGCATCGGCCATGAAGGCTGCGATGGCCGCGTCTGATGTCAGCCCTTCGGCAGGGTCAAAAGTAGATAATTTTTCACTCATGGTCATTCACTCCATTCAGCAGCCAAGCGTTTCGCCACCTTGATGTCCTTCGCTTGCGTGCTCTTGTTGCCACCGCAGAGCAAAACGATGATCATGCTCCCTCGTTGCTGAAAATAAACGCGGTACCCAGGGCCATAGTGGATGCGCAACTCACTTACCCCCTCTCCCACCGGCTCCGCGTCGCCGATCAACCCGTAAGCGAGGCGATCCAGACGACCGGCTACAATGCCACGAGCTCGTTCATCTTTGAGCTTCGTCCACCACTTTCTGAAAGTCTCTGTTTGCTTGAGCTCGGTCATCGCACGGTGATTGTAGTTCATAAACTACTAAAAACCAAGCTTCTGTTCCCATGCTTTTCAAACCTTCGTACCAAACTTTGGATGGCTGGTCCGTCGGAATCCTGCCGCTGCCCCGCCCCTGATCTATACCCCGTCAACTGGGTGGGCATACATCGTCTACCCGGTAGACGATCTGCCCCATCTCCGATCTATACCTGCTCATGCAGAGCAAATACGTAACCGTTTCCGTCTACCCGGTAGACGATTCGCGGAGAAAGTCCGCTCCCGTTTCCAGATTCGCCATTCCGGCACTCCTGGGTGCCCTGGTGGGTGTTCTGGCCTGGCCTCATGCCATCTGGCTTGCGCCACTGGCCTTGCTGCTTCTGCCTGTTTTGAACAAGCGTTCCTGGATGGCGCCATTTTGCTTGATGTTCGGATATCACATGGCGACAACCTACGGCCTCATCAAAGGCACGTCGGTTTTCTTCCCACACTCCGGGCTATTTCTCGGTATTGGGTTCTGGTCGCTGTCATCTCTGGCCTTTGCCCTGCCCTATCTGGCGTACCCGTACATTGCTCTGTATTTCCGTGGCGGCGGCCTTGCAGGTGGCAGCCTTGCAGGCGGCGGTTTTGGCGCGGTCACGGCCACTATCATTACCTCTGCTGTCTCGACGATTCTGCCACCATTGGGGATCATCGGCTGGACTTCCCCATGGCTCGGCGCCGTCGCCGCAGGCCCGACCGGCATCCTGCTGACCATTCTCGGAATCTTCGCTCTGGGCTACTGGGAACGGAAGAATCAGGATATCCCGGTGCGTTTACTGATGGCCGGGATCGTCGTCTTCAATCTCTGGCTTCTGGGTTTTGCCTTCCCTGCCCTGGCCGAGCGGGTGCCGGCTCTGGATGACATGATGGGTCACCCGCTGCCCACAGCGCCCGCTGGCTGGGTGGGCATCAATACCCACCTGGGCCATCTGCGTTCCAATCTTTCCTATGTCGATGCGTCCATGGAACTGGCTCCGAAGGTTTTGGCCGATCTGCACGCAGGCGACAAGGTGGTATTGCTCCCGGAAACCTTGGCCGGGCCCTGGCTGCCAGGAACCCGGGCCATTTGGCGTCCGGTCATCCGCTGGACGGCGCGACATCCCGGACAAACCGTGCTGCTCGGGGCCGATGTGCCCCTTACAGGGTGCGAGCCCCATGGGCGGGACTTGCGCCCTGCCAAGGGTTATCTGGATGCTCTGGTGAAGATCCAGGATGGCCACCAGACGGTACTGCCGGATCACATCCCGGTGCCTTTCTCGATGTGGCACCCGTGGCATCCCCGTGACAGCTTCCGGATGGCGCCGTTTTCCAGGAAACCGGAAACCACGGAGATTGACGGCAAAAAAGTCGGCTATCTCATCTGCTATGAGCAACTGCTGATGTGGCCTGCCCTCGATCTATACCCGCATGGGATACAAGTCCTGTTGGCTCCGGCCAATGACTGGTGGGCGCGGGGGACGGATATTCCGGCCATCCAAAGGGCTTCGGCAAAAGCCTGGGCCGCGTTTTTTGGGGTGCCGGTATTGTTCGCGGTGAATCAATGATGGGGGAACGGATGAAGAAGCCTGATCATATGAAGGCAGGAGTTTCCATGGGAAACCCATCTGATCCCTGCGATCCATTGCTTGCCTGGAAGCCCGTTCTGGATTCCCTGGATGACAAGCGCCGTGAACGACTCAAGGATCTGCTCAAGACGCACCTGTCCCGTCCCCTCACCGCGCAACAGCGGATTGCCAAATGGGAAAAGGTGCTCTCTGCGGATTATTCACGGATTCCGGCTGAACAGCACATTGCTACCCTGGAAGCCTCTCTTGAAGAGGCGATCACTGTCCTGAAGGAGCGGGTGCGTGAGCAATCCTCTTCGGCAAGTCATCGCTCGGCTTGACCAGAGGCTAATCGCCTTCTTCGAGCGGCCCAGCCCGCGCAAGGTGGCTGAAGCCATGCTATGGGGTGCCACCCATATCGAGTGGCTATTCTTCTTCCCCTTTCGGTTATTGACAGGCCCCGCACGCTTTTTTCTGGAGCGCCGCCATGCAAAGAATGTCCGCCACCATCGCTAAGCGGCTACTCTGGTGGAGCGCGTGGGCGATTGTCGGCGTCCTGGTACTGAATGCTGCCGTGGGGCTATGGATGCAGTACCAGCATCTGGTCTTCAACGACTCGACCTGCGAACCCATCGGCATCTATAAGCTTCTCGGCTCGCCTTATCCGTTGCATGATGGAGAACTGGTCGAAGTCGAGATTCCTGGCCCCACCCATCACGCCGCCGTCGCAGAGGGACTGAAGTACCACTGGTTTCCTGCTGGACAGCCGTGGATCAAAGAGATCGCCGCTGTTCCTGGGCAAACCGTGAAACTCTCCCGCGCGGGAGACTGGGTGAGTCCCGGGGATGCGAGTCCTGCTGACAGCAGCCCTGCTGGCGGCGGTCCTGCGGACGGCGAAGCCGGCCATTACCTGCCCAACTCCCATGTGGATCGCTGGACGCCCGGCCACCATCACCGGATTGTCCATTACCCTTTCGGCACCTATCACCTGAAGCGTGGCCAGGTCTGGCTCTACGCCCCGGGAAACTATGCCTTTGACTCCAGCTATTATGGCCCAGTCCCGGAGACCAGCATCCTGCAACGGGCGGTTCCCTGGTGGACGATTCCCGGAAGTCAGTTCTGGCTTCAGAAGGGAGACTGAGCCCCGGGCCGTCCTCGTAAATCGTCTACCCGGTAGACGATCTGGCCCGGCGCTGATCTATACCCATTCGTGAAAGGGTCAAGCCGGGAAAAGCATGCTGACACCATCTCTCTTTAACGGTATGCCCTATGCGGGGGAATCGACGGTTATCCCGCTAAAGATGCACCTGTACATCCAGGCCCTGGCCTTCGTTCAGGGGATGACGCTTCGGGCCGTCCATGAGGACTGCGCTTCCCGGTTTCTGGCCGAAAAAGCGTGGGAGAAAGGACTTCGATGGCGGGATGGGCACCGCCCGGCCTTGGCCGACACGGAATGGGTGGAAGTGAACGTGCGGATTCCCTGCGATCTGGCGGACAACCTGGTAGAGGTCAGCCACCGGAACGGAGTCGGCCTGCCCGATGTGCTTTACACGATGTTGTATTGGTATTCCTGGGTTCTGTATCCGCCACTGCATGAGCAGGAGCGTCGGAAAGCGCAAGAAGAGAGGTAGAGATGCCACAGATCATTACCGTGACCAATCAGAAGGGCGGGGTAGGAAAGACCGCTCTTGCCGTTCACATTGCGGCTTACGCCAGCATGGCGGCGAAGAAAAAGACATTGCTCGTGGACATGGACGGCCAACGCAACGCCACTTTTATCACTACGGGGGAGCCGAATGGCCGTGGCAAATCGGTATTGGAACTGTGGGACGGGGACACCAGCCTGGAGTTCCAGGACACCCGGTTTGGGGATCTCAAAATCCTGCCAGGCCACCAGCATGTACATCTGGTTGAAAAGCAGGGATTGAAGGCCGGACAGGAGGCAATGAGCCGTTTGCTGAAGATTGATTTTGATGTGGTGGTCATCGACACGCCACCAGCCGCCGGCGTGCAGCAGCTGGCCCCGCTCTATCTGGGCGGGTTGTTGGCAGCACCCGTGGAGCCCGACCTGTTGGCGTTGCAGGGGCTCACTTCGCTGCTCAAGGTATGGCGGGAGATCGCCTCGCAAGTCGACCTGGGATTGTCCCTGGTCATCAACAAGCGGGTTTTGAACTCCACGAATCAGCAAATGGTCGTGGATGCGATCACCGAGTCGGGTTTTGGTCAGCATGTGCTTCCAGTGCATCTGACGAATCGGCTGATTGTATCCAACGCCCTGAAACAGGGGATGCCCGTCTGGAAGCTGGACCCGAAAGACGCGGCGGCGGCGAAATGGGCCATGGCCTGCAAGATGATTTTGGAAACGGACCGGGTGCCGACAGAAGAAACAGTGAAGGAGGGATAAGATGGCCAAGGTAGATCTTTCAGAGAATCTCTTTGATGAGATGAAGCGCACGCTGGCCGAGATGGCGGGAGATTCCGGCGAGACCGATGCCAAAGCCAATCGTCTACCCGGTAGACGACTTCCGGGACAGAAAGCGGCCCCGGCGGATGAACAGAATACCGTCTCGGGCGGAACTGTCGGCAGCGGAGCCGCTTCGGCGCTCTTTCTGGAGTTGTCGGAGATCGAGCCGGACCCGGAGCAGCCGCGCAAGACGTTTGTGGCATCCGGGGCACAGGATGCCATCGACAATGATCTGGAATTGCTGAAGGAAAGCATCTTGCAGCATGGGGTATTGCAGCCCATCGCGGTACGTCATGTCGTGTCGGGAAGATATCGGATCATAGCGGGCGAGCGGCGCTGGAGGGCATCCATGGCTGCCCGAGACAGCGGCCAGCCATGCCGTCGCAAAGGCTATGACCTGTCCCGGATTCCAGCCGTGATATTGGAGCCCGACACAGAAGCTGACAGGCTGGAAATGCAACTGGTCGAAAACCTGGCGCGAGCCGATATGACGCCCGTGGATACGGGGAGGGCCGTGAAGCAGCTGATGGATAGCCTGGCCCCCAAGCCAAGCCTGGCGGATCTGGGCAAGCGGCTGGGTCGATCCAAAGCATGGGTACACCAGATGCTCTCTCTGGGGAGCGAAGATGCGCAGGCGGTGGCAGAGTATCTGGGCGTGCCGCTGGAGGCCATCGGACAAACGGACATCAGTCGCATGAAAGGATGGATGAAGGACGAGGACAAGCGCATCGTGCTGGACGCCATCCGTGCCAGCCTGCAGGCCGGGGAAACCCTCTCCCGCGTGCTGGTGGATAGAGAGGAAAGCCGATACGAACGAGGTTTGAGCGGAAAACCGCAGGAGGTCGACATGCAGCAGGAAAATGGGGCCGTGATGGGTTCGCACCCCGCAAGGGCTTTTGATGCCAATGGGGAAGAAGTGGACTTGTCCACGATCGATATGCACAACGTCGATAGCGATGAGGACATCGAGGATGGGGGCGCCGTGGATGAGAATGGGGTGGTTATCGGAGATCCGGCGGATGATACGCAGAAGGTTGGCACCCTGCCGGGGGCATCCCTGCCGGGGGCATCCCTGCCGGACCAGGTGACGTTGATGCTCCCTCGCCCTCTGCTGGAGCGAGCCTTTGCAAAGGCAGGGCGCGAATTGCCCGGGACGATGGGAACGGCGGAGATCGTTGAGGTGTTGGAGTTGGTGTTAAACTGCTGACCGCAAATCACGTTTGTTAAAAGGGGAATAGTCATGTTTGGATTTGGTGAACACGAAGATCACGCAAACGTCCAGCAGGTCACCTGTACCTGTGGAACCAATATGTCCTACCAGGGCGCACACGGTCTGCGCATGGGTGGACTGACTGGCATGTTGGGGGCGGGTGCCGCGTTCCTGGGCGGGCAGATGGCTACCGACGGCGAAGAAGCCTTTGAGAAAAAGCTGGAGGTGGATATTTATGTCTGCCCACAGTGCCAGGACGTGCGGCTAAAATACCGCAAAGGGCTGTAAATTGGGTGTCAGAAAAACTTTCCATGCACCCCAATATAGAGCGAGGCGGCAGTCGCAGGAACCACAGACACCGATTCGGGATACCACGCAACCTGATAGGGATACACAGGAAATCAAAAAGAACATCGTAAAATCCTGTGGTGGTGCCAGGACGTCCACGGTGGCCGGTACGGGCGGAAGTGGGTTCCATTATCCGCGCGACCTGGCATTACCAGAAGATCCTGTTCCGGAATGCAAGGTGCCCAGTCAGCCACAGGTCAAAATAGAAGTCCGGAAGTCCCGAAAAATACCAACCCAGATACCAGGCCTGGTCTGAGAAGGAAGAAAATATGCTTTCTATAGAACCGCAGGCAGGTCCAGCGCCCATTATCCAGGTCATTAATTCGTCCCGCCGTGACCTGGACGTAGGCGTGTATTATCTATTCGACCGCAAAATTCTTCGAGCCCTTGCTGCGGCTCACCGTCGTGGGGTGGCCGTGCGCGTCATCATCGAGGGCAAGCCTTATGGCATGAAGCCCTGGCAGGTACGCCGGGAGGAACGGACCATCGCCGCGACCGGCGCACAGTGGAAGGTGGCCCCGCCCCGCTTCACCGGCCATGGCAATGACTACTCGTTTTACCACTGTAAGTATTGTGCCAATGGGCATGAGGTCGAGATCGGCACGGCAAACTTCGACTGGTCGGCTTTCCACTGGAACCGGGAGTATGTCTATGTCACACGCAACGCGACCGTGGTTCAGGCGGTCAACGCGGTGTTCAATGCGGACTGGAACAATCAGCGAGCGCCCGCGTTCGCGCACCGGGTTCTGGTCCTTTCTCCGGGGACGTCTGCGGCGCAACTCCTGCAAGTCATCGACCAGTCCGGCCCTATCGGCGTAGAGAGCGAGGAATTGGGGCCGTATGCGCTCATTCTCGATGCGCTGGCGAACAAGGGAAAGGATTTGCGACTGATCCTGCCATCTAGTATCAATGGCGAAGATCAGCGCGATGTGGCTTTTTTACGCGCTCATGGCTGCCAGGTACGCTTGTTACCCGTCAAGCCCCTTTACCAGCACAGTAAGATGATCACGGGGCGCTCTCTGGCCTTTATCGGGTCCGAGAACTTCACCCAGACCAGCCTTGAGGATAACCGGGAAATGGGTCTGCTACTAAATGAGTCGGAGATCGGAAAGCTACAAGCCCAGTTTGACCGTGACTGGGCGCGGGCCGGCGACTGGAACGAATCAACCGGGCAACCCCATTACGCAGAACATCCTCCAAGCTGACACTAACCCCTATCATTTTTCCAAGAAGCATCGCATTCTCTCCCGGGACGCACTCCTCCTTTGATTGAAGATCGGCTCGTGGAAGCCTTCATAGCCCGCTTCTTCGTGTTGAAAGGAGCATCGGACCTGTCTAACCCACATGAATACATGTAGTCTCCAATATTGATATTGCACAAGATTTCCAGGATATTCCCAATCAATCAGAGAGATAGAAGGATGTTTGATGTAGCCCTGGAGTCTGTGGTGTTTTATAAGGCATAATCGGAATTGATAGGGGGCTCCCATGGCCATAGCTAACCAACTGAAGGCGCTGCTAAAATCGCACATTGATGGCGATGAGGAACGGTTTTGCTCTATAGCCATGCAGTTGGCAGCTCATGAGGCCAAGATCGGCCACGGTAAATTGGCAGAAGAACTACGTGACCTGGTTGACCAAGCCAAAACACGACGGGCCCTGCCACCTAAAAGTCAGGGCAACACTGTTCCTATAGGACGCCCAAGGGGAGAATTAGCCGGCCTACTTACGGCTTCCTTCCCCAAAGACCGCCTAGTAGAACTAGTCCTTGATAGTCAATTGGAGGGTCAACTCAAACGGGTCATCCGAGAACAGCTCCAGGCCCAGCGTTTGCTGGCACATGGGCTTGCACCTCGACGCAAACTGCTTCTGGTTGGTCCACCCGGGACAGGTAAAACCATGACCGCCTCTATTCTGGCGGGCGAGCTGGGATTGCCACTGTTGCAGGTTCGCCTGGATGGTTTGATCACTAAATACATGGGCGAAACCGCTGCAAAACTGCGCCAGATATTTGATGCAACCGATCGTACCCGTGGAGTATATTTTTTCGATGAGTTTGATGCCATAGGTTCGCAGCGCGGGCTGGAGAACGATGTGGGCGAGGTCAGGCGCATCCTTAACAGCTTTTTGCAGATGATCGAGCAGGATGCATCGCACAGCCTGATCATAGCCGCAACTAATCATCCCGAAATCCTAGATCATGCTCTGTTCCGTCGCTTTGACGATATCCTGTATTACTGCTTGCCAGAGGAAGCAAGGATTGCCGAATTGATGAAAAGGCGTTTGGGAAGACATGCGCAAAAAGGGACGTCTTGGAAACGCCTATCTGGAAGTGCGCAAGGACTGAGTTACGCAGAAATTGTTCGGGCATGCGATGAGGTCTTGAAGGAAGCCGTAATTGAGCAAAAAAGCCCCATCAATGAATCTGACATACGGAGTGCTGTCGAAGAGCGTGTTATAGCCAAGGCGCAATTTAGCAGGAAATAGACAGGGGACAGTGATTAGTGGCAGAACATAAATTTCACAATAAACACCATCTTGTTTTGGACTATACAGCACAGCCAGAGCCTTTCAGAGCACCTGTGGGCGGTAGTAGTGGAGAGGGAGTCCCTCGCCAGAACCGAGAGGCTCACGGTCAGAGCTTGCTGCGACAGATCAACGAGCTAGAGCCCGTCTTTGCGCAGGCTCATGAGCAACAGGTAATGGCGGGGCTGGAGGAAGGCTTTGGCTTGCATATCGAGTTCGAGAGCTTTCCTAATATTGAGCTAGCTTTTGAATCGTTAGCAGCAGAATGCTCAGGCATAGAATTGCTTAATGTACGAGATGATAGTGAGAATAAAAAGATTTTAGCTGCTGTCTTTGTGCCTGACGGCAAACTGCATATGGTTCCTCGCTGTTTTAAGTGGGTAGCTTGAGATCCAGCTTACCCAGTACGAGGTAAGCCATGTTAATAAAATTCTTGTGGGTGCGATAGCCCCGTGCCCTGGATTTGGCGGACTGGAGCAGAC
>NZ_JACKYY010000056.1:0-15188 GCF_015100075.1 Acidithiobacillus sp. HP-11 | reverse complement strand
GACGTGGGGAAAACCGAGGTAGGCATTGACCGCTGTGCTGCACCAGATCCGGCGAGTTTCGATACGACCATGGTCTGCGGGGGTGACCTCAACGAAGTCGGGAGTGCCACAATTTTCGAATTGCACTGCGATATCGTGCTCAAGGGTCGGTTGCACGGCGCCCGGCGACAGGGTTACACCACAAGTATCGCGCAGGATCTGGGTAGTGCGCAGAATCGGCAACATATGATGCTGGGTGAGATAGACTGCCATGGCTTGTACCCGCGGACCATATTGCGTGGTGGCTGTAACGCCTTCTGGAAAGTCGCTCCGGTGCACCTTGCCGCAGGTGCAGCGTGCTTCCACGACGCGATGTTCGGTGACTTCAACCTGCTGCGGCGGGATGTCAAAAACCTGGCGGGCTTCCGATACATGGGCCGCGTCCAGAGGGTAGCCACAGGCATCGCAGGTTGCTGGCAAGGGATGTATGACCACATGATCCGGTTCGGAGACGCGTTCGAGCGATGAGCCTTTGTGGCCTTTCTGCCCACCCTTGGGGTGCTGCCCCGCCTGGCGCAGGGATTTAGGAGCGGGTTTACGCAGGCCATCTGAGGAAGGCGGCTTGCTGGAATTATGACTGTCTTTGGCCAGGCGGACTTCGAGTGCCGTGATGCGTGATTTCAATTCCGCGATCTCTGCGAGAAGAAATCGGATCAGATCATCCTTGGCGGCGTGATCCATCGCACTCAGGTCAGGCTGGTCCATATCGTCCTTGTGATTTGATAACTTGCGGTATTTTACATCAAAACGAAGCGTGGAGCACGGGGTCCTGAACAGTTACCATCAATTAACTATAATAAGAAAGTGGACGTCATTCCCGCCCTGCCATCAGCCTGCAGTTGCCGATCTTGAGAGCGGGAAGGGCGTGGCACCCCGCCACGAAATTATTGTCTTTATCGCCAATTGAGGGCTAAAAAGCCAAAAAACTCTTTATCAACTCATTAAAACAGCGAAGAGCCCTGAATATCTTCACTGAGAAGGAATACTACGAAGGCAGGATAGATCCCAACAACGGTGCAGACTGGAATCAATCCGCACCGTTAGACACCAAGCCAATCCTTGCTGATTTCAAAAAAACGGTCAAGATTTCTATCATCCAAAGTGGAGCATGAACCAATATGGGTCAGCCTTCAGATGCTTTGCGGAAACCAACTGAAAAGCCTGAGTTCGTGGCGCATGTACGTGGCGAAGGGAAAGTTTGTCAGTCGTTGGAATCACATCTGTATGGTGTTGGCCAGCTTTCTGCAAGGATGGCTGAAAAATTTGGTCTTTCTGCTCATGGTGAGCTACTTGGTTTGCTTCATGATTTGGGCAAGTACAGTACAGCTTTCCAATCTTACATCCGGTCCGCCACAGGCTTGCTGAATCAGGATGAGGACGAAGAATTTGTCGATGCTGCTGGTCTGAAAGGGAAAATAGATCATTCCACGAGTGGGGCGCAATGGGTTTGGCAGGAATTGGCGCAAAAGGACGCTCTGGCGCAAATTGCTGGGCAGATTATGGCGTTGTGCATTGCCTCGCATCATTCCGGTGTGATCGACTGTCTTGCATTGTCGGTGGGTAGTCCTGCCGAAGATACGTTCACCAAGCGGATGAACAAATCCGGCGATAAAACCCATCTCAGTGAAGTCTTGGGCAAGGTAAATCAAGAACTGCTTGCAACCGTACAGAATTTGGTGGCACGCCCGGAAATAACACAGGCATTTCAGGCATGGATCGCAAATATCCTCGGCAAAATTCCGGGCAACAACCCGCAAAGCCCGGTTTACCAGCAGCAACTGGGCCTGCTTGTTCGCTCACTCTTCAGTTGTCTGATTGACGCCGACCGCATCGACTCCGCCGATTTTGAGCATCCCGGTCTTGCGCGGCGGCGGTTGCACGGCAATTACGAGTCCTGGGAGGTGTTGATCCAGCGTTTGGAAAGCCACTTGAGCGCCTTCACGGCACGTCATCCTATCGACGCACTGCGGCAGGATATTTCGCACCATTGTCTGGCTGGTGCATCCCGCACACAAGGCATTTACACTCTGACCGTGCCGACCGGTGGCGGCAAGACGTTGGCAAGCCTGCGATTCGCCTTGCACCATGCCCGCGAACATAAAATGGACAGGGTGATCTATGTCATTCGTATCGCCCGGCTTATAAACCGGGCGTGGATTGAAACATCGTTTAGCCCTCCTTGGGCGGTTGAGTAGGGTGTATCGCCCGGCTTATAAACCGGGCGTGGATTGAAACTGATGCGCCAGCGGCATTGAGCGCGGTATTAGCGAGTATCGCCCGGCTTATAAACCGGGCGTGGGCATCTCCATACACCCATATAATGGCCATCGAGGACCTGTTTATGGTCGCTCACTCGGCTAACGTTCCATATCTGTATCGCGGCGGCGTGGCTTGCGGACGAGTGCCTGCTTTTTCGATGCTTCAGGGATCGTCTGAGCGGGTTTCGTTTCTGGCCGAACATCTAAAATGGTTGGCGCGGGCACGGGCACGGGATGCTGTTTTTGCTCTTGCCGGGGCGGTCGTGGTGCCTGTTCCTGGCAAGGTTTCGGCTGCATCGCTAGTCGTTCCTGTTGCCAGAATTGTTGCAGATCTTTGTCCCTGACCTGAATACCCAGGCGGGCTGCCTGCCGTGCGGCCTGCTCACGAAAGACGGCGCTGCCTGTGATGTCTAGCGCACCATACTTCTGCGCGGCGATACGCAGAGCGGCTTCCACCGACGACTCTGCCCGGTCATGGATTTCAATCCGTGGGCCGGTATCCGTGAACAACTTTGCACCGTGCTCATTCCGGTAATGGATCAGTTGTCGGCGATGGTCGATTTCGTGGTGTAGCCCGGACAGAATTGGCTTGAGCGTTTCCAGTTCCTCACCCTCGAAGCCGTTCTTCTCCTGATGGGCCTTGTGGCCCTCCCGGTAGCGAATGCCGCGCAAGGCGGCCAATGCCGCTTCATCATGGATCGGTGCAGCTGCTTGCTGTTCCAGCCAGTCGCGCCAGACCATGGTGCGCGGTAGGGCATGACGCTGTTTCAGGTGTTTTTTCTGTAGCACCTCTTTTGCGCGTGCGGCTTCAAAGGCCCATAAGGATTGTGCTGTGGGTGTCGTCGTGCCTTTGGCATGTTCTTTGGCCATGAATGCTGGTTTGCTGGCCTTGATGTTGGCCTGCAAAACATCGCGCTCCGACTTCTGCAGGGCCATCAAAGACTGCCGGACCTCCCGGCGATTGTTCTTGATTTGCTGCTGTGCGGCCTGGTAACGGGCGTGCAGATCTTCACGCTCCGCCTGCCGCTCGGCGCGGCGGATCATTCTCTGCCCGTTTTTGTCATGGTATGGGGCCGGGCCATCCGGCTGTTTGCCGGACTGCGTGCCGTACAGGAATTTCTCGTAGGTATGCACGGCGGGTGGTGATGGGAAGGCCTGGGCTGGAGTGAATGCGCCCAGGCGCTGCTCCAGTTTAATCATCGTCAGGTTTCGGTCGAGTTTGGAGACCGGGCACGCCAGCACCCGTCCGTTCTCTAAGGTGGTAGAAACCACCATGCCCGATCCCTTGGGCTGGATCACCATGCCGAAACGAGCCAAAGCACTGTGCAAATCATTCCAGCCAATGCCCGTGCCAGGCTGTAGCGCATTCCGCAGAAATTGGGCCGGTCGGTCCTGTGCCCATGCCTGAAAGCTCGGCGTGCCCTGACTCCGCTCTGCGGCTTTGGCTGCCTGAGTCAGGCGCGGGCCGTGCGCATCCCCACTTGTCAGCAAGCCCTTCTCCAGCCGCTCCTTGCGCGACATGCGCACGATCTGCGGTCCGTCCTTGCCGTCCACGGTGATGTTCGGGCCGTTGTCCCGCGCAAAGCCGTGCCGAATCTCCAGTTCCCGCATGGCCTGATCAATGATGAAGTAGTCGCGGCGGGGTGGACCCACAACTGTATGCTTTTCAGGATGCACCCGGTTCACGACGATGTGGACATGATCATCGTCCGTATCTCGATGAATCGCCCAAACGGCCTGGCAATCCTGCATGCCCAAGGCTTTTAAGGTGTGCTGGACACAATCCTTGATCTGGTCTGGCTTCGGGATGTCTTCTGCCCGCCAGGACAAAATCAGGTGATAGACCGGATCACCTTTGAATCTGCCGTTGCGCAGGGTTCCGGATGCGGCGTTATCCATCAGCAAAACAGCGAGGTCCAGATGGTCGGCTGGCGTGCTTAAATTCATCACCCCGATGTCGCCCGGAGTAATCGCTCTCCCTTTGTGGTCTGCTTCTCGGGCGATGTAATTCACTACAGCGCCGAACGCACTCGGGCTGCCCGATTTGCTCCCGGCCCGAGACTTGCCGACTTTACCAATCATTGGGAATCCCCTTTCAGTCGGTACGTCATCGCCAGAACCCGGCGAGCAGACTCTGCCTGATCTTCTTTTAGGAGCCAGGCATAAAGGTCTACGAGTTCGGAAGTGACCTGGGCGATTCGATGTTCCTGCAAGCGGCCATCGATAGCGCTTCGTATATAAGCGGACAAAGACAAACCGCAGGCATCCGCTTTGGATTGCGCTACGGATTGTTCGACAGGTGTCACCCGGACGCGGATCGTGGTGGTTTTATTCGTCATGACGCTTCTCCCGATAGATAGACATTCCTATCGGGTAATGGCCATCGCGGACCTGTTTGTGGTCCGTTTCGATGGATCGCCGCACAGCGCGAAAGAAGCATGGACGATGGAAAGTAAAGAAGGGGTGTGACAAGCGGAGCGCGGAATGGCCGGGGTGTCGGGGCTTGCCCTGATCAGGTGGGTTTGGGGTCATGGGTCGGCGCAGCCGTGCCCATGTAGCCACAAACCCCTACCCTGCCCATCACTAAGCGTTCAGGGTATCGGCAAAAACGCATCAAACTCGAACCAAACCCGCCCAATAGTTACTGAACACGCATCAAACACGAACTCTATGCGCCATCACCCGAACGGATCTCGCCCCGAAGGTGCACTCTATGCGAACGGAACCCGCCCAATGGTTACTGGATGCGTAATAAACCCGAACTCTATGCGCCATTATCCGAACTGGACCCGCCCCGAAGGCGCACCCTATACGCACCAAACCCGCAACAATGAAAACAGGTCCCCGATGGCCATTACCAGGTAGAGAGCAATCTTGCTCTTCAACTGGAGAAAACTTCATGAACAGCCATACCACTTTGATACCTGTCACCGAAGGCACCATTCAGGGACGCGCCCAACAGCTATGCAACGCCCGCGATTTGCATGACTTTCTGGGGGTTCGGTGGGCATTTACAAACTGGATCAAACATCTCATCACCAAATACGGCTTCGTAGAGGGCGTGGATTTTGAGGTTTTTGCGGAAAAACGCAAAAACCCCCAGGAAGGCGGACGTCCAACCGACGAATACCACCTCACCATCGACATGGCGAAACAACTGGCGATGGTCCAGAACAACGACCGTGGACGGCAGGCCCGTCTGTACTTCATCGAGTGCGAGCGCATCGTCCTTGAAGACCTCCGGCGCACGCCTGATCTCCCTTCACTGGATGAGCTACCCATCTGCATGTGTCTCCCAGAGGATGTCGAAATTCGTTGTGTCGGTGACGATGGGTCCATTAAAACGGGGTTTAAAATGGATTCCTGGAGCAACAGGCGGGAGCCGCGCCTCGTCATCGGCTTCGAAACCCGGCGATTCAACGCCATGTCCGACAGCGAAATAGATCCACCGCATCCTGATATTTTTGGCTTACCGCTCTGGATCGAAATGCGTGGACGAGAAGCTTTCGTGTGGACGCCTAAAAAGTCCACTCAAGACCCGGAAACTCGCGTGATCAACTTGCCGCACGCAAAGACACTCATCATCGGCCTTCCTGGAGCAATAGATGGACTGATATACGAACGCGGCTATAGCGTCACCCCGTTTCTAACCCGTAAATATGGACCTTGGAGCTAAATCATGGATGAGAAAATAAAAACTCACGGTGTGATGAACAAAAATGACGGAAACACCCACGAAGTGCAGAGAAGCACCTTGTTGGAAATAGCTGCTCAACTTGAGGAGGCAGCAGCTTCCGCATCATCGCCAACTATGTCTAAAAGAGCAATGACACAATCGCTCACTGAAAGACTGGCCAGTAGCATTGCCAACTATCCGGATGTCCGGCGGAGCGTGTATGTAAAAGTGCTCGTAACCACTGGTTATTACAAAGAAAGGAATGCTCAGAAAATCGTCAAGAGTGCCTATGACAAGTCAAAATCGATTGCAGCAAACAGACCGTATACGGAGGCAGCGAAGCCAAAAATTACCAGCTCATCCTTTATGAGCAATTTTACCAACAGAGAAGTCGTCAATCCTACGCAACCCAATCCACCAACAAAACAAACGCCCGTTTCTGTCAGCTACCTATCTGACTATGTAAAATTGTTACCAGAGACGCTGCCCCGCCCTATTTGCGCCATTGTAAGGCCGGAAGAACGATCAGAGGCCATGCAGATCAACCTCCAGCGCTTGCGTAACGAACTTTTTTTACCAGGCACTGACCGGTTCATCAAGCAATTGCGCTACCAGGCGCCCGTAACATCAAACAATCCCTTTGGATTGTATCAGCTCGCTGCACCCCATCGGGAAAAAATACGTTATGGCGCAATCTGGGACGCCATAGGGAATAACGATATTCCACCGCTGTGGTTTCCTGCAATCCTGCCATACCTCGCTGAGGAGGGTTTGCTGGAATATTACAAAGTGGAATCTGACCTGGTAGCAGAACTCGAACAGGCCCGCCAAACCTACCTCAGCGATGGAGTACTCCAGGCATATGACCGCAAGAGCACGTTCATCCCCAGGACGAAACCACCTCATGCGCCAGATGGGTATGTTTGCACCTGACACCACAAACAGGTCCCCGATGGCAAAAACCACACATTTTTTTGATGCGACGGAACGGCGACAGTAAAAACATCGTGTGCGGCTTTATCCGAAGAGGGGGATGTTCGCAGCGCCCGGAGGATCGGAAGATTTGGTGACCCTCTGGTGGAAGAGGGAAAAGCAGAGAACGCCCTCCCGGCAGGCGATCCCGAACCGGTGGCAGACAAGGGTATTCTGAAGATCGTGGCAAAGGTCTCGGTGGTCACAACGCTAAGGACTACATACTTCTACTTCACCATCCATGCCGCCAAGCATATCTCCATGGAACAGCGCACCCCCATCTCGGCCCCTTTTTTTACTAATTTGGCCCTGAGACGGGGGTGTTTGCTGTGGTCACAGTGACAGGCAAGGCAATCCCTTCATCTCCCAAATCTACACACCACATCTCTGACCGAACCTACAGTCTCCGTATTTCTCCCCAGATACTCGATCTGCCCACTCAAAAACCTGCGGGGATAGCTCTCGTCCGGGGATTGGGAACGAATCACCGCACGGCAGGTACGGCACATTCTCCGGAGGGTACCGGAAAGGATTTTCACGTAGTTGCTGGGGTTGGCGTCTAACCGGGTGGGGCTTCCGGCTGTTGGGGCGTGAACGTAGCCTCACAGAGCATGTCCAGCACGGCCAGTGCCGCATCGGCCCATGGCCCCGTGCCCATGAACATTCGGCACCAGTGAGCGCGATCCTGGAGCCTCGCCATGTAATGGTCGGTCGCGGCTGGAAAGGCTCTTGGGTCCGGCAGGAACCGGTCCTGAATGTCGCGCACCAGCGCCTTTGCGGCTTCCTGCAGGGATAGATGGTGCTCCCGGGCATATGCCATGACCTTGTTGGTGATGGCACGCGAGACCCGCCGCCCCAGTCGGTCACCGGGATCAAAGCCAAAGGCGTTGTTTACCGCCTCGCGGATAGCTTCCATCACGACGCGCTGGTCGGGTGACAGTTCGCCTATCGCTTGCATGACGGACACTTCTTTTGTGGCTTTTTTGGCCATGCTGCTACCCAAATCGGTCACGTACTCGATGTTGGGCAACATATGATCGTGGCCCACGGCGGCCACAGGAAAGTCCCCCATGAACAAATAAATTCCCACCGCGTTCTCGGCGGTCCGGCGTACACCGCGCCACCTGCCGATCCCCTGGGCGATCTGGGCATTGACCGAATCCAGCACAAAGGCGCGGGCTTCGGCCACGGTAGGGAGCGGAAAGTTGATGGTATTCCTCGTTTCGCCGCCGTTGGTCAGGATGACTTGGCTCCGGGTGACAGACCCGTCCCACTCCGGCCAATGTATGCCGTAGCGTGCCATGATAACCCGATGGATCGCGTACTGAATCTGATACTCTTCCGTCGGGCTGTAAGGTACGCCCCAGCAAAATCCGGCCTTGGCCTTCTCCCAGCGATTGTGTCCACGATCATCTTTTCCCCAGTGCCCCAGCATCCAGGCATCGTCCACAGTGATGTCGAGCTGGGCACGGGTCTTTTCTGGATCATCTGGAATGCCCAGCGTTCTGAGCAGGATTTGCCAGTCCTTACTGCCTGGCTGCCGGTTGCGTTTCTCCAGTGCTGCCAGCGCCTTCTGGATGACCTCATCCGGATCGGGCTGGTCACGGAGAAAGACGGCGGTCATCAGGTCATGAATATCTTTGTGGATCAGCCCTGCAACGGCACAGTGGCCGGTCGCGGTGATCAGTCGTTTCCACTCGAACAGAAAGCGCTTGATCTCAGTGGGTAGGGCATGTCCCTTCAGTGCGGCTTTGCCATGCTGTTGCCCGTCCAGGACCTGAACTACTCTCAGGTGAGGCTGGTGGACCGGAATGGTGTGTACCTCGCAGTTTCCCTTGTGCGTGATGATCTGTTTCTGGGTTAGTGCCATAGAAGCGTCCAGATATCGGCCGCCCTGCTTCATGAGGTTCTTCCAGAGGCCCCCTTCTTTGCCAATGACGAGATCGCCCTGGTGAATCCAGACCATACCGTCTTTCAATGCCTCGACCATCACTGCCACCCATTGCTTCGGAACAATCGGGGCGTCCTTCACGTTATTCAGGACCGGACGTTCGGCCAGCGTGGAGCCATCCATCAGGGTGAGGTCCTTGGGGAGCTTGTGGTAGGCATCCACAAAGTCGCGCCATGGGCCGGACATCCTGATCTGAATCGGTGTGCGCGATTTGTCGGGGTCTTTCCACTTGGCAAACTCTGCCAGCATATCGCCCAGGGCATTCCTGAAAACCGTGTGGGCGGCGATGATATTCTGTAGCTTCTCTTCCGTGAATTCATTACCCAGCGCACCCTTTACGCGCTGCCGCACCCAGGCAGGCTTACTAAGCCAGTGGATTAGGGTATTCATATTGTCGTCTATATTTTTATGGTTGAGCTTCAAGGCAGTTGCTGCTGGTGTTTCCTCATCCACGGAGATATGGCGCTCAATGGACTCCGGATTCTCCCACCCCCCCGTTTCCGCATCCCTGACGGGCTCCTGTGTCTGGGAAAGAAGACTGCTGTCGCCTACCCCTGCGGCATGTGGTGCGATGAGAATATCCGCGCGGCTGTCCAGTCTCAGCCCCTTCAGATACTCGCAGGTTTCCGCATGTTCGCAGTCGCCGGGAATGCTTTCATTCAGGTCGGCCATTTTGCAGGCCAGCGCGTAGGGGCCACGGCTGGCGTCCTGCAGCATCATGACCTTGGGATAGCGGGCACATGTGTCCGGTCCGCGGGGAACATGTAGGCGGACCGTGCGGCCGCAACCCTCTGGCATCATCTCGGTGATCTTGGCATAGGCCTCATTGGCCAGATCCACGGTAGGCGTTACCAGCATCTCCGGTTTGTCGTTCTCGACCATACGGGATAACAGGGCGTGGGTTTTGCCCTGACCGGGTTGAGAAACAATGCCGACAACATGCTGGTGAGCGGCTTTATCCAGGCATTCATCCAGAAACAGGCTGGCGTCTTTCAGGTTGCTGAACCAGTGGTCGCGATCGATCCGGGTCTGCCCGGTCGGCTGTGCGGTTTGCAGGAAGCGCTGGACCGCCTGATGAACCGGTTTCTGGTCGGGCGCCGCGCCAGGTGCCGGTCGTTCTGGCTTGTAGATCGTGAGGGTGGTCGCGGTCAGGTGCTGTTTTAGACCTTCGACGCCCTGGCTGCAGAGTATGTCCCAGGCCTGGGCGCGGTGCGTGATGGCCTGGACCGGACCTGCCGAGGCATCGGGCAGCACGCTATCCACCGTAGCGCGCTGGATCATGCCATACCAGCCTGCCGCTTGAGCGAAGTCCTTAATGGTTTCCACTTCAGATTCGGTGAGGCCAATGGTAACCATCCGGTTCTTTCCGGCATAGGTCCAGTCATGGATCAGCCATTGGGGAATACTGGAGGTGGAAACAGCGTATATATCAGCGCCGAGGCTGACCCTATGGGCGGCCATGGCATCCAGTGGGCTGGCCGTCAGAAAAACTGTATGCCGGCTTTTGCCCGCAGCGTTGGGATTGCCCTTAATGGTGAACAGGGCCGCTTCCTGTATTCGGCGGGAGGTTACTGCGTCTTCGCGGGAGCCCACAAAATCCTGACCGATCTGGCCCCGTGTGTGCAGGTAAATGGCGGATAACTCCATCTGGCCACCCGCTTGACGGATCTTGTAGGGCCAGATGAGTACAGGCTGGCCATGACGCATCCGGCTGTCCTGGCGCGGGGCATAGGGTGATTGGGCCAGGGCCTCAGCCTGATCCGGCGGGCACCGCGCAATGTCGGCGATCTGTTCAGCCGTAGCAGGAGCAGCGGCCAGCCAGCGCCGGGTAGCGGTGGACTGGCGGATAGACGCCAGCCCTGTTGTTGCGAAGGGGGATGGAGGGGGTTCGGGAAGGTCTGGTGTGGGCACCTGCGACAAATGGGCGTCGCCCACGGGGATCGGTCCGTGCGGCGCTTCCTGCAGGGGGGGCTCGCCGTCTATGGCGGGTGTGGCTCCTACCAGCGCAGCGGTATTGAATCGAGCATGTGGCCCATACTTCGGAGCTGGCCCGAACCGGTTTTTGGCCGCTCTTCTTTTTGCCAGTCTTTGTTTAGCCAGGCGGCGCACCTTGGAAGTGGTGCTCATTTCGCGCCGCCTTCGGCCAGTATAGGGGTATCGTCTGCGTTTAACCCTGGTAATGGCCATCGCGGACCTGTTTGCGATCGGGCTGGATCCCCCGTTTTCTGATGGCCCGATTGCACTTTTTGCCTTTGCGCGACGCTGGCGAGCCTTGGGCGACCGCGCGGGCGCTTCGCAGCTGCATGGTCGGAAGGTGGTGGTACCGACAGTGGAAGCTTAGTGCTGCGATTCCCCGTCTTGCCCGCAAGACCGGAAATCCACACATCGACATCTTGCGGACGGAACCGTGGCCCCCGGCATCCAGGGACTTTCAGCACGGGCGGAAAATCTTCTGGTGCGCGGTAGTAACGATTTGCCACGGTTTTGGCGGTGGAGCGGATACGCACTGCCAAGTCGTCAAGGGTAAGCAGGTTTTCAGTACTCATGAGGCGATCTCCAGATTGAGGTTCTATCTGGTAATGGCCATCGGTGACCTGTTTGTGCTGTTTTTCGCCCGCCAGCCCATCTTTATTTTTGGGCTGGAGACGATCATGCAGATTGCTACCAACGGAGAGCATGGCCGGACTGGCAACCTTTTTTAGAGAGAAATACTGCCCCTGCCCTCAACGGCTGTTTGCCACGACTGGATCAGGGGCAGCCCCCGAACACTGCAAGATGCTGAACTGCCGTCATGGTAGAGCCAAGTTGGTGAACGGGGGGCAGCACCGTTGGAAAATTCTGTAAGGGCAGATAGGAAGCATGCAGACGACTGTCATGAACCATGTCAAAATATCGAATACTTATTTAAGACCCGTCGGGGTTCGACATGAATGGCGGCGATAGGCTTTCGTCAGGGTGACGAAGAGGGCTTGGTTGGTCAAAATTGAGGGTTTAGGCACCATGTCAAGATGTGCAGGCCATAGCTGCAGAGTATGAAGCCCAGACTACAGCCCAGGCTTAATTTTGGGAGGATTCACGGGCAGGTGGCTGGACAATCTGGACAATATCTGGACACCGATAAAAATATTAGGTGGGCATGAGCGGGCACAGGCGGGCAGGACAATTCAATGTCTTCAATATGTTATGATTTATATGGTTGTTTAAATACGGTAAAAAATTGTAAAAATTCCGCCTCCTAAGCGGTAGGTCGCGCGTTCGATTCGCGCTCGGGGCACCATATAAAACAATAAGTTAAATTTTTCCTTGCTGGTAAAATGAATTTATGCCATCCTGACGCCATACTGTAGGTTACAAACTGATGTGGCAAATATGGCTACCATCCGCTCACGCGAAGACCAGGACGGTTTCACCATCGGCTGGCAAGCGCAGATCAAACGCAAGGGATTTCCACTCCAGGTCAAGACATTCAGAACCAAAGCTGAAGCCAAAGAATGGGCAGCCGTTACAGAATCTGAAATGATGCGCGGGATCTGGCGGGATCGTGGACTGGCGGACTCAACCATCCTTGCCGATTTACTGGATCGCTACTCCCGTGAAATACTGCCTTTGAAAAAGAGCCGTCAATGAGCGGAATCTGTGATCCGTATTCTCAAAAAATCCAGCTTAGGGAAATATGCACTGTCGCAATTGACGCCAGACTTGATTGCAAAATACAGGGACAAACGGTTAAACACTGTCAGTTCAAAAACTGGACGCAAGGTTTCTAGTCAGACTGTGCGACACGAAATCGCTTTGCTGTCCAGGGTAATTACTCACGCCATCAAAGAATGGAACATCCCCTTACCACACGGGAATCCTTGCCTACAGATGAAAATGCCAGCGCAACCGCAATCGCGAGATTGCCGTCTAACCGACGATGAAAACGATACAATCATCTGAAAGCAGAAGATTTGGCAAGGCTGTTGGGTTGAAGAGCGCCTTTTATTCTTAACCATGTCCACACAGAAAATCATCCACCAGCTTGATCTTCAACCGCACCCAGAAGGGGGTTGGTATCGGCGGAACTTTACATCGCCAGAAATGGTGAGCACCCCACAGGGAGATCGCCCTACCCTGACCAGCATTTTTTACCTGCTGGCAGTAAATCAATTGTCCCGCTGGCATATGATCCCCTCTACTGAACTCTGGCATTTTTACAAGGGCGCCCCCTTGGAGCTGATCATCTACCACACGGAGACACACCATCTTCAGAAACACATTCTGGGTAATGATCTCGACGCAGGGCAGATTCTCCAGGCAATTGTTCCCGGCAAAGCCTGGCAGTGTGCCCGTAGCCTTGGGGCTTTTTCTCTGATGGGGTGCATTGTTACCCCCGGCTTTGATTTTCGAGACTTTCAGTTTGTGCGCGATCTTCCAGGCCATGTTCTCCACTTTGAAGGAGAGATGGCTGCGTTACGCCATTACTTGTAGGCGGGGCTATCGAACAAGCCCGTTTTCCTGCTGCGACGATATCGGTATGCAGCCCAGACCAGCGAGCGATCGGCACCTCTTTTGAGGTTGCTATCCTCAAATTATTCACCGTCGGGGGTGTAAGAATTTTTGTGTAAATGGTCATTTGGCAGGAAACTTTCGTCCTGTGAAAAAGGAGTTGTATAAGGCGGGCGACCACCCTGGGGACTCACCGGTCGAGGAGCCGCGCCATCCACCTGTGCTGCCAGTGCCGTAAAGTCGATACAGGAGTCAATCCGCAGGAGCGGTTCGTCCAACTGATCCAGTTTCTGATGAGCTCTGCCTTTCAGCGCTAATTTTCAAGACCAACGAGATCAAATCTTGCGTCACAAAAGCCATCCCAGCTTGACGAAACGGTTTACCTTGACTACGGTTAATACCAACTGGACGGTATATAAATTCCCCATGTTGAGAGGTTATTTCATGAAAATGCAAGATTTAAAAGGTAGGGTTGCTGTTGTCACTGGAGCATCCAGTGGAATTGGTGAGGCTAGCGCCAGACTGCTTGCGGCCGAGGGTATGCATGTAGTCCTGGTAGCTCGTCGTCGCGAGCGCTTAGAAAAACTGGCCCAGGAAATTGGCGATACCGCTTTGGTGATGCCTGCTGACTTGCGAAAACCGGAGGAAGTGCTTCATTTGTTTGAAGCTGTTGGAAATCATTTTAATGGAATTGATTTGCTATTCAATAATGCTGGTCTCGGTTATCACGCTGAGTTTGCTGATAGTAAACCGCATGAATGGGAAGAAATGATTGATGCCAATTTGTACGGAGTGCTCCGCTGTACACATGCAGCTATACCCTTACTTAGAGGGAGGCCCGGGGCAATGATTTCGACGGTTTCCAGCGTGGGTGGTCGCTACGGTCTTCCTGGTTGGTCAGTTTATAATGCGACCAAATTTGCGGTAGTCGGCTTTCATGACGCCTTACGTAAGGAGCTCGGGCCGGAAGGTATTCGGGTGGCACTCATTGAGCCGGGTGCAGTCTGGACAGAATGGGGTTTTAATGTTTCCGAGGAGAGCATGCACAAAAGACGAGAGTCCCTGGAGGCTCTCCATGCAGATGATGTTGCCCAGGCTCTCGTATACAGTTTTGCTCAACCGGCTCATGTGCTTGTCGAAGAAATTCTGGTTCGTCCTGTCAAGCAAATCGTGCCATAGGGAAGTTCGGCTGAAATTAAAGATCAATCCCATCAACTCGATTGCATACACAAGATAACAATAAGGCCTGCGCTGCTGTTGCCGTTATAGCTGCCTGCGCTTCCTGAAGATTAGTTGCTGCGGGAGAGGCACGAAAATGGCTACTACATAAAGTGGCAGCGTACTGCGTGGGATAGGCCAAGGAAACCGAGGTGAATCCTCGCGGTATAAATAATTGATTGGTTCCAGCCACGACTAACCGCCCGTCCACGACGGCCACTCCTGAAGTCGCAGCAGACGGAGCGAGGGTTTGCGCAGGCGTGGTATTGGCCAGAGCCTGATTGCTCACGCACGCGATACACGCAAGAACTACCGCCGGGAGTGCAGTAGCAAGGGTGATACGCAGGGATTGTTTCATTTGGGT
Source organism: Acidithiobacillus sp. HP-11 (assembly GCF_015100075.1). Classification (NCBI taxonomy): domain Bacteria; kingdom Pseudomonadati; phylum Pseudomonadota; class Acidithiobacillia; order Acidithiobacillales; family Acidithiobacillaceae; genus Acidithiobacillus; species Acidithiobacillus sp. HP-11. Next base: position 222 of record NZ_JACKYY010000056.1, on the reverse strand, counting down.
TCAGTTGCTTCCCACATGGGTATTCAGAGCTATAGTCAAATCTGGTGTATGAGCATTTTCTGACATAGATCAGGCGGCGGTCTGTTGATCATCCGGCAGGGTGAGGTTAGCCGGTATGCCATCGATAAATTTCACCCCTGCAAAAAGCTGCAGGACTTTCTCTGGAGCATAAATCCCAATCCAGCGTTTTTCCTGTCTCTTATACACATCTCCGAGCCCACC
>NZ_JACKYY010000054.1:0-15912 GCF_015100075.1 Acidithiobacillus sp. HP-11 | reverse complement strand
CTGCCGGGCTTGGCCAGTACCTGTCCACGCTCCACGTCGTCTTTCTTGGTGCCACGCAGCAACACGCCGACGTTGTCGCCCGCCTGTCCCTGATCCAGAATCTTCCGGAACATTTCTACACCGGTGACAATGCTTTTGGCGGTGTCGCGGATGCCAATGATTTCAATTTCATCACCGACCTTGACAATACCGCGCTCAATACGCCCGGTGACCACGGTGCCACGTCCGGAAATCGAGAAGACGTCTTCGATCGGCATCAGGAAGGGCTTGTCAACCGGACGCTCAGGCAGCGGAATGTAGCTGTCCAGGGCGTCTGCCAGTTTGAAAATGGCGGGTTCGCCGATGTCGCTCTGATCGCCTTCCAGGGCCTTCAGGGCTGATCCAATGATCACTGGGATATCGTCTCCCGGGAAATCATACTTGGACAGCAGTTCGCGGACTTCCATTTCGACCAGCTCAAGCAGTTCGGCGTCATCCACCATGTCGGCCTTGTTCAGGAACACGACAATGTAGGGAACGCCCACCTGACGGGCCAGCAGAATGTGTTCACGCGTCTGCGGCATGGGGCCGTCCGCCGCTGAACAGACCAGAATAGCACCATCCATCTGCGCCGCTCCGGTGATCATGTTCTTGACGTAGTCGGCGTGTCCGGGGCAGTCCACGTGAGCATAGTGACGCGCTTCCGTCTCATACTCCACGTGCGAGGTCGCGATCGTGATGCCACGCGCCCGTTCTTCTGGCGCATTGTCAATCTGATCATAGGCCCGTACTTCTCCACCAAACTTCGTCGACAGCACCTTCGTCAGCGCCGCCGTCAATGTGGTCTTCCCATGGTCCACGTGACCAATCGTTCCCACGTTTACATGCGGCTTCGTCCGCTCAAATTTCCCTTTGGACATCTTGAACTCTCCCGTTACGACTAGCGCTGACTTTTCTTGACAATGGCCTCGGCCACATGGCCGGGGACTTCCATATACTTCTCAAACTGCATGGTGTAGGTGGCACGCCCCTGTGACAATGAACGGACCGTCGTTGCATAACCAAACATTTCCGACAGCGGCACTTCACAACGAATGACCTTGGCACCGGCTTCGTCTTCCATACCCTGCATCATGCCGCGACGACTATTGATATCACCGATGATATCACCCATGTATTCTTCCGGCGTCACCACTTCCACTGCAAAAATAGGCTCTAACAGCACTGGATTGGCTTTTGCTGCACCGGCTTTGAAACCCATGGACCCTGCTATTTTAAATGCAGCCTCCGATGAGTCGACGTCATGATAAGAACCGTCAAAAATGGTTACCTTGACGTCCACTACCGGGAAGCCGGCGATAATACCATTTTCGAGGGCTTCTTCAACACCTTTTTGCGTAGGTCCGATAAATTCTTTGGGAACCGTACCGCCAACCACACCATTTTCGAAACTGAATCCGGTTCCAGGTTCCAAAGGTTCCAGACGCAACCAGACATGACCATACTGACCGCGACCACCAGACTGACGGACAAACTTACCTTCAGCCTCTACGGTCTTGCGGATTGTCTCACGATAAGCGACCTGAGGCGCACCCACCGTGGCCTCGACGTTAAACTCGCGTTTCATACGATCTACAATGATTTCAAGATGAAGCTCGCCCATACCGGAAATAATCGTCTGTCCTGATTCCTGATCAGTACGCACCCGGAAGGAGGGATCTTCCTGAGCCAACTTACCCAGGGCAATGCCCATTTTTTCCTGATCGGCCTTGGTTTTGGGCTCGACAGCAACATGAATGACCGGCTCAGGGAATTCCATCTGTTCAAGCGAAATAGGTTTATTAAGATCACAGAGGGTGTCACCGGTATAGGCAGTTTTCAAACCTACTGCAGCAGCAATATCACCTGCCAAAACTTCCTTGATTTCATGACGCTCATTAGCATGCATCTGGAGCACACGACCAATACGTTCTTTTTGATTGCGACCCGGGTTCAATACCGTGGAGCCAGCTGTCAGAACGCCTGAATACACCCGGAAGAAGGTCAGCTGGCCCACAAATGGATCTGTAGCAATTTTGAATGCCAATGCAGAAAAAGGCTCTTCATCATCGGCAGAACGCACAATTTGCGCGCCGGAATCCGGATCTGTGCCAACTACTGCCTCAATATCTACAGGCGAAGGCAAGTAATCTAAAACAGCATCTAATGCAGCCTGTACACCTTTATTTTTGAAAGCACTACCGCAAAGAACTGGAACGGTTACACCAGCAATGGTCGCCTTGCGCAAAGCAGCCTGAAGCTCTGGGATGGAGATTTCTTCCCCTTCCAGATATTTCATCATGACTTCTTCATCCGCGTCGGCAATGGCTTCCACCATAAAGTGACGGGCGGCTTCGGCTTCTTCACGCAGGTCTGCAGGAATTTCTTCTTCGGTAAAGCGCGTCCCTTGAAGAGCATCATCCCAGTTGATGGACTTCATTTTCATCAAGTCGATAACACCACTGAAACGCTCTTCTTCACCAATGGGCAACTGGACCGGAACCGGGTTCCCTTTCAACTTGGTCGCAATTTGCTCGACTACCCGCTTGAAGTTGGCGCCCTGACGATCCATCTTGTTTACAAAAGCAATACGCGGAACCTTGTATTTGTTGGCTTGTCGCCACACCGTCTCGGACTGGGGCTGCACACCGCCCACTGCGCAGAAAACCGCCATAGCGCCGTCGAGGACGCGCAACGAACGCTCCACTTCAATGGTGAAGTCTACGTGTCCGGGGGTATCAATGATATTGATGCGATGTTCCGCACGCTGTCCATCCATACCTTTCCAGAAACAGGTCGTTGCGGCAGAAGTAATGGTAATGCCGCGCTCCTGTTCCTGAGCCATCCAGTCCATAACGGCAGTACCCTCATGCACCTCACCAATCTTATGAGACACGCCTGTGTAAAATAAGATACGTTCAGTGGTAGTCGTTTTGCCGGCATCAATATGCGCCATAATGCCGATATTGCGATAACGTTCAATGGGGGTCGTGCGAGCCACAGTTTAGTCCTTTTGGGTGAGAGGCCGATCAATTACCAACGGAAATGCGCAAAGGCCTTGTTGGCTTCTGCCATACGATGGGTTTCTTCACGCTTGCGAACTGCGTTTCCACGATTTTCTGCTGCCTCAAGAATCTCGGCGGCGAGACGGTTGCCCATGGATTTTTCATTCCGCTTGCGCGCTGAATCACGCAGCCAGCGCATGGCCAAAGCCATTCTCCGGTCAGAACGAATTTCTACCGGCACCTGATAAGTAGCACCGCCGACGCGACGACTTTTGACTTCGACGACCGGACGGACATTGTCAATGGCCTTGCGAAATACTTCCAGAGCATCACTTTTACTGCGCTCCGCAACCATTTCAAGGGCACCGTAGACAATTTTTTCCGCCGTGCTTTTTTTGCCGTCACGCATCATGACATTCGCAAATTTGGCGATGACTTCTTCTTTATACTTGGGATCCGGGAGAACAATCCGCTTGGGGACTTCACGACGTCTGGGCATGGCGCAACAACTCCTTCAATCTTTGCTTATTTGGGACGCTTGGCGCCGTACTTGGAGCGGGACTGCTTGCGGTTTTTCACGCCAGCGGTATCCAGGGTACCACGCACAATATGATAACGAACGCCGGGCAAATCCTTCACACGACCACCCCGGATGAGTACCACCGAGTGCTCCTGCAGGTTATGACCTTCACCAGGAATATAGCTACTTACCTCAAAACCATTCGTGAGACGCACACGGGCGACCTTACGCAATGCCGAGTTCGGCTTTTTAGGCGTCGTGGTGTAAACACGGGTACAAACTCCACGTTTTTGTGGATTAGCATCCAAGGCTGGCACCTTACTTTTGGCGACAGGCCGCTTGCGTGGCTTGCGCACGAGTTGATTTAATGTGGGCATTTACAATCTCCAGAGTACGATGATGGCACCCAGCCTCACCGATGAGAGGGCGCATTCTAGTGAGGCTTGCCCTGACTGTCAAGGCAAACCTCGGACATACCTTACAAAATTACGGATTTTCGCTGTTCAGCAAGGCTTCTGCAGCATTAGACGATGATTCCCCAGCAGTCGCCAACACTTCGCCACGATTCAGACGGCGGCGATGTTCATGGTAGGCAAGCCCGGTGCCGGCGGGAACCAGACGACCGACAATGACGTTTTCCTTGAGGCCACGCAGGTCATCCAGCTTTCCTGACACCGCTGCTTCGGTTAGTACACGCGTGGTTTCCTGGAAACTGGCCGCTGAAATAAAGGACTCGGTGGACAAGCTGGCCTTGGTAATACCGAGCAGCATCGGCGTAAAGCGCGCCGGTTCCTTGCCATCCCGCTCCAACTGGGCATTTTCATCTTCAACCCGGGCCCGATCCACCTGGTCGCCTGTAATAAAGGTTCCGTCCCCACTGGAAGTCACCTCTACCCGCCGCAGCATCTGGCGCAGAATCACTTCAATGTGTTTGTCGTTAATACGCACACCCTGTAAGCGATAGACGTCCTGCACTTCGTCGACAATGTAATTGGCAAGCGCCTGGACACCCAACACCCGCAAGATGTCATGGGGTACTGGCTGACCTTCTACCAATTGCTCACCGGGAACAACACGCTCCCCTTCGTACACCGTAACGTGACGGCCCTTGGGAATGAGATACTCATGCTGTTCAGCGTTTTCGTCGGTAATGATGAGGCGCTGCTTACCCTTGGTATCCTTGCCAAAACCGACAATGCCTTCGTGCTCCGCAATAATCGCAAAGTCCTTGGGACGACGGGCTTCAAACAACTCGGCCACACGTGGCAAACCACCAGTAATATCACGGGTTTTCGTGGTACCGGCGGGCAGACGGGCCAAAATGTCGCCCGGGAATATCTCCATCCCTTCCTGTACCGCAATAATCGCTCTGGCGGGCAGGAAATAACGTGCTGGTAAGTCGGTTCCCGGCAACTTGAGGTCCTGGCCCTTTTCATCAAGGATGCCAATGACCGGTCGCAAATCCCGACCCTGCGGTGGACGCTGTTTCGTGTCAATGACCATCAAGGTCGACAGACCGGTTATTTCATCGGTCTGAATAGCGACACTGGCACCTTCTACAGCATCTTTCAGTGATATTCTACCGCCTACCTCGCTGACAATCGGACGCGTATGCGGATCCCATTCAGCAACCCGCATACCAGCCGTCACCGGAGTATTATCATTGACGAGTAATGTCGCGCCGTAAGGCATTTTGTAACGTTCTTTTTCACGACCCTGTTCGTCTGTCACGGTCACTTCACCATTACGACCGACAACAACGTGACGTCCACTGGAGTGCGTTACAATGCGCAAGTTCGACTGATAATGGAATACACCACCCTGCTTCACATCCAGACTGCTTTGCGCAGCAGAACGACTGGCGGCACCACCAATATGGAAAGTTCGCATGGTCAACTGGGTGCCCGGTTCGCCAATGGATTGCGCAGCGATGACGCCAACTGCTTCGCCTGCGTTCACCAGATGACCTCGGGCCAGATCACGTCCATAACACAGGGCACAAACCCCGTGCCGTGAATGACAGGTGAGCGGTGATCGTACCTTCAATGCATCCACCCCCAGTTCGTCAAGCTGGCCCAAATGCTGCTCCGCCAACATGGTATTGCGGGGGATGACAATCTCTCCGGTATTCGGATGCAGAAGATCTTCGGAAAGCACCCGACCGAGCACCCGGTCGCGCAAGGGTTCGATGACTTCGCCACCTTCCACCAGCGAGGTCATGGGCAGACCTTCTTCCGATCCACAATCGCGTTCAACCACCACCAGATCCTGGGTTACGTCCACCAATCTGCGGGTCAGGTAACCGGAGTTTGCGGTTTTCAGCGCCGTATCCGCCAGTCCCTTACGTGCGCCATGGGTCGAGATGAAGTACTGGAGTACGTTGAGTCCTTCACGGAAGTTGGCGGTGATGGGCGTTTCAATGATGGAGCCATCCGGCTTGGCCATCAGGCCGCGCATTCCGGCCAACTGACGAATCTGGGCCGCAGAACCACGCGCTCCGGAATCCGCCATCATGAAGATGGAATTAAACGAATCCTGTTGCACCTTGCTGCCGTCTGGAAGTTCAACGGTTTCCTTGCTGACCCGATCCATCATGGCTTTCGCCACTTCATCGGTGGCTCTTGACCAGATATCGACGACTTTATTGTAACGTTCACCCTCGGTGACCAGGCCAGACGTATATTGGGCCTGAATAGCTTTCACCTCGTCTTCGGAGCGGCTGAGAATTCCTTCCTTCTCCTGCGGGGTCACCATATCGCCAGCACCGAAAGAAATGCCCGCGCGGGTCGCCATACGGAAGCCGGTGTACATCAGCTGGTCCGCAAAAATGACGGTGTCTTTGATTCCCAGGGTGCGGTAACACGTATTGATCAGTTCGCCAATGACTTTTTTCTTCAGCACCCGGTTGATGACACTGAAGGGCAAACCTTCGGGCAAAATATCACCGAGCAGGGCGCGTCCGGCGGTAGTTTCAATGCGCTCGCCACGGAAGCGGACCGTGATGCGGGCATGGAGTCCCACCTGACCGGTTTCATAAGCCCTACGTACTTCGAGAATATCGGAGAACATGCCGCCGGTACCCTTGGCATCAGCACGCTCCTGACTGACATAGTAAAGTCCCAGCACAATATCCTGTGACGGCACGATGACCGGATCACCATTGGCAGGACTGAGTATGTTATTGGTCGACATCATTAATGTCCGGGCTTCGAGCTGGGCTTCCAACGACAGCGGTACGTGGACCGCCATCTGGTCACCGTCAAAGTCGGCGTTGTAGGCCGCACAAACCAGCGGATGCAGCTGAATGGCTTTGCCCTCGATCAATACCGGCTCAAACGCCTGGATGCCAAGACGGTGCAGGGTCGGGGCGCGGTTCAGCATGACCGGATGTTCGCGAATGACTTCTTCGAGAATATCCCAAACCTCGGGTTTTTCCTGCTCTACCAGGCGTTTGGCCGCCTTGATGGTCGTCGCCAAACCACGCTCTTCGAGTTTGTTAAAAATAAAGGGTTTGAACAACTCCAGCGCCATTTTCTTGGGAAGGCCACACTGATGCAGACGCAACTCGGGACCAACCACAATGACCGAACGGCCAGAGTAATCAACCCGCTTACCCAGCAGGTTCTGACGGAAACGCCCCTGCTTACCCTTGATCATATCTGCCAACGACTTGAGCGGACGCTTGTTAGGGCCGGAAATGGCGCGACCACGACGACCATTATCCAGAAGAGCATCAACCGCTTCCTGCAACATGCGTTTTTCGTTGCGCACGATAATATCCGGCGCTTTCAGTTCCAACAGGCGCTTCAGACGGTTGTTGCGGTTAATGACGCGACGATACAAATCGTTGAGATCCGAAGTCGCAAAACGACCACCATCCAAAGGCACCAGAGGACGCAGATCGGGTGGCAGCACCGGCAAAACTTCCATGATCATCCATTCCGGACGATTCCCCGAAGATTCGAAACCTTCAAGAATTTTCAGACGCTTGCTCAGTTTTTTGGTTTTGGTGTCCGAGTTACTTTCACGCAGTTCGTTACGGATACGTTCAATTTCCTGAACCAGTGGAATGCCGCGCAGCAGATCGCGAATACCTTCTGCACCCATCTTGGCGACAAATTCGTCACCATGTTCTTCGAGCGCATCCAGATACTGGTCTTCACTCATGATCAGACCACGTTCCAGCGCGGTCACACCGGGGTCTACCACCACATAAGCCTCAAAATACAGAACGCGCTCGATATCCCGTAATGGCATATCCAGAATCATACCCATACGACTGGGCAAGGACTTGAGGAACCAGATATGCGCTACCGGGCTGGCGAGCTCAATGTGGCCCATACGCTCACGCCGCACGCGCGCCTGGGTGACTTCCACACCACATTTTTCGCAAACCACACCACGATGCTTGAGACGCTTGTACTTGCCACAAAGACATTCGTAGTCCTTGATCGGGCCGAAAATCTTGGCACAGAACAAACCTTCGCGCTCAGGCTTGAAAGTCCGGTAGTTAATGGTCTCAGGCTTTTTTACTTCACCAAACGACCAGGAACGCACCTTGTCCGGAGAGGCAATGCCTATCCGTATGGCATCAAATTCTTCTTGCTGATCGTTTTGTTTAAAGAGCTTCAGTAAGTCTTTCAACGCATCCATCCTTGCCCGCCCGGGGCGGAAATATTACTTGGACTGTTCCAATTCAATGTCGATACCCAGCGAACGCAGCTCTTTCAACAGCACGTTGAAAGATTCCGGCATTCCGGCATCCATACGGAAATCACCTTTGACGATGGACTCATACATTTTACTGCGGCCACTGACGTCATCAGACTTCACGGTCAGCATTTCCTGCAATGTATAAGCGGCTCCATACGCCTCCAGGGCCCAGACTTCCATCTCACCGAAGCGCTGGCCACCAAACTGAGCCTTACCCCCCAGCGGTTGCTGGGTAACCAGACTGTACGGTCCGGTGGACCGGGCATGCATTTTGTCATCGACCAGATGGTGCAGCTTGAGCATATAGAGGTAACCCACCGTCACAGGACGATCAAAGGCTTCGCCGGTACGCCCATCGTACAGGGTGACTTGACCACTGCGCGGTAACCCTGCCAGCTCCAGCATATCGCGGATTTCTTCTTCCGCAGCGCCGTCAAATACGGGAGTCGCCATCGGAACGCCACCGCGCAGGTTCCGCGCCAGTTCCCGGATTTCCTCATCCGACAGGCTATCGAGATCTTCTTTCTTGCCTGCCCGATTGTAGATTTCCGCCAGGAAGGCACGCATTTCCTTCATGGCCACATCGCTTTCGAGCATTCCGGCAATTTTTTTACCCAGCCCTTTGGCAGCCCAACCCAGATGGGTTTCCAGAATCTGACCCACGTTCATACGTGACGGCACACCCAGCGGATTGAGGACAATATCTACTGCCGTTCCATCAGCCAGATGCGGCATATCTTCTACGGGAACAATTTTGGATACCACACCCTTGTTACCATGGCGCCCGGCCATTTTGTCACCGGGTTGCAGATGACGCTTGATGGCTACATGCACCTTGACCATTTTCAGGACACCAGGACTCAGATCATCGCCCTGGGTGAGCTTGCGACGTTTTTCTTCCAGCACCGCATCCAAACGTTGACGCTGTTCTTCCAACTGGGCACGGATTTGTTCCAGTGCGTCATTACCTTCATCGGAACGCAAACGGATTTCAAACCATTGCGCTCGGGGTAGATCTTTCAGATACGCCTTGGTCACCTTGTTGCCGGCTGCAAGTCCATTGGGACCGCCCTCAGCCACCTTACCCGTCAACAGTCGCTCAATACGCTGGTAGCTGTCTTCTTCAACAATACGGTACTGATCGTTCAGATCCTTACGAATCCGGGTCAGTTCGTGTTCTTCGATAGACTTGGCGCGCGCATCTTTGTCAATACCATCACGGGTAAATACCTGGACGTCTATGACCGTTCCATACATACCTGCCGGCATACGCATGGAATTATCCTTCACGTCCGAAGCCTTCTCTCCGAAAATGGCGCGTAACAATTTTTCTTCCGGGGTCAGCTGGGTTTCACCCTTGGGGGTCACCTTACCTACCAGGATGTCTCCGGGGGCCAGTTCTGCGCCGATTACGACAATACCGGATTCATCCAGATGACGCAGGGCACCTTCAGCCACATTGGGAATATCCCGCGTGATTTCTTCCGGCCCGAGTTTGGTATCACGGGCAAACACCGAGAACTCTTCAATATGGATGGTGGTATAACGATCTTCAGCCACCACCCGTTCCGAAATCAGAATGGAGTCTTCAAAGTTGTACCCATTCCAGGGCATGAAAGCCACCAGCATGTTCTGACCCAGAGCCAGCTCACCCATCTCCGTGCTGGGTCCGTCCGCCAAAACATCCCCACGGCTGACCACATCACCGACTTTGACTACCGGACGCTGATTCAAGGTCGTATTCTGGTTGGAACGGGCGTACTTGACCAAATTGTAGATATCTACGCCGGGTTCTTCGGCAAGTGTTTCTTCATCATTGACCCGAATCACAATGCGGGCGCCATCGACAATATCGACCACACCACCGCGCCGCGCTACTACTGCCGCACCGGAATCAATAGCCACCACCCGTTCCATGCCCGTGCCAACCATGGGCGCATCGGAACGAATGGTCGGAACCGCCTGGCGTTGCATGTTGGAGCCCATCAACGCGCGGTTGGCGTCATCATGCTCCAGGAAGGGGATCATGCTGGCCGCGACCGAAACAATCTGGCGGGGAGAAATATCCATGAACTGCACCTGATCCCGATTAGCCAGTGTCGTCTCGTTTTTGTGGCGGCAGGAGATGAGTTCTTCCACCAGCAGGCCATCATCATCCAGGACCGAGTTCGCCTGGGCGATTACATAATTACCTTCTTCAATGGCCGAGAGGTATTCGATTTCATCCGTTGCTCGACGATCTACTACACGCCGGTAAGGTGTTTCCAGAAATCCGTAGTCGTTAGTCCGGGCATAGCAGGCCAAACTGTTGATCAAACCGATATTTGGACCTTCCGGCGTTTCAATCGGACAGATCCGGCCATAGTGGGTCGGATGCACGTCACGGACTTCAAAACCGGCTCGTTCACGGGTCAAGCCACCCGGTCCCAGAGCGGAAACACGACGCTTATGAGTTACCTCGGAAAGCGGATTGGTCTGATCCATAAACTGGGAAAGCTGACTGGAGCCAAAGAACTCATTCACCACCGCAGCAATCGGCTTGGCATTGATCAGATCCTGAGGAGTCAACCCTTCACTCTCGGCGAGGGCCAGACGATCTTTGACCGCCCGTTCAACACGCACCAGTCCCAGACGGAACTGGTTCTCCATCAACTCGCCCACGGAACGCACACGGCGGTTGCCGAGATGATCAATATCGTCAATTTCGCCGATGCCGTTGCGCAGGGATACCAGCACCTTGAGTACGGCCAGGATATCCTCGCTGCTCAGCACTCCGGGACCCGTAATTTCTTCACGCCCGACGCGACGATTGAACTTCATCCGTCCTACGGCCGACAGATCATAGCGATCCGGGCTGAAAAACAGACCCTGGAAAAGATTCTGAGCAGCATCCTTGGTCGGCGGCTCACCCGGACGCATTAAACGATAGATTTCCATCTGCGCTTCATGGGCATCACGGGAAGTATCAATTCGCAGCGTCTCGGAAATATAGGGACCCCGATCAATTTCATTGATGTACAGGGTGTGCAGTGATAAAGAAGGTCCCTTGCGCAGCACATCGAGCACTTCTCCGGTAATGGGTTCATTGACTGCCAGCAACACTTCACCGGTTTCCGGGTTGACGACGTCCTTGGCAAGCACTTTGCCCAGAACAAACACATCCGGTACGGGCAACTGCTGTAATCCCGGAACTTCGGCCAATACTTTGATATGCCGTGCAGTAATGCGTTTGCCAGTAGACACGATGACTTCACCCGTGGCCGGATTGACGATATCAAAGCTGGCAATTTCCCCCTGGAGACGTTGGGGAATCAAGTCATAATGCAACTCTCCATCCAGAATATGGAAGGTATCGGTCTCAAAAAACATTTCGAGAATGTCTTCGGTACTATAACCCAGGGCCCGCAACAAAGTTGTTGCCGGCAATTTGCGACGCCGATCAATACGCGCGTAAACATGGTCCTTGGGATCAAATTCAAAATCCAGCCAGGAACCGCGATAGGGAATAATACGGGCATTAAATAACAGTTTGCCCGAGGAATGGGTTTTACCCCGATCATGGTCAAAAAACACACCTGGTGAACGATGCAGCTGCGAAACAATAATACGCTCGGTTCCATTGATGACAAACGAACCGTGTTCGGTCATGAGCGGTATTTCCCCCATGTACACGTCCTGTTCCTTCACATCTTTGACCCGCTTGGCGCCGGTACTGTCATCTTTTTCCATGACCGCCAGGCGCAACCGTACGCGCAGGCCGGCATTAAAAGTCAGACCGCGCTGACGACATTCCACCACATCAAAAGCCGGTTTTTCCAGGCGATAGGACACATAATCCAGCATGGCATTGCCGGAATAGCTCTCCATCGGAAAAATCGAGCGGAAAACCGCCTCTAACCCTGTTTCCTTGCGCGCCGCCGGAGCCGCTGACTCCTGGAGGAACTCCCGATAAGAATCCATCTGCGTAGCCAGCAGATATGGCACTGCGAGAATGCTCTGGCTTTTGCCAAAGTCTTTACGAATCCGTTTCTTTTCAGTAAAAGAGTAGGCCATGGATGCTCCGCGCGACGACTGCAAGGTTTAGGGAAAACATTTAAAGCTGCTTTCCACAAACGATGAATGGGCTGGCAACCGTATTTGTTGCCAGCCGGATAAACTGCTTAATACAAGTACAACTGATTACTTGATCTCCGCCTCGGCACCAGCCTCGACGAGTTGGGCCTTGACGCTTTCGGCCTCAGCCTTGGCGACGCCTTCTTTCACAGCCTTGGGCGCGCCGTCGACCAGATCCTTGGCTTCTTTCAAGCCAAGACCGGTAATGGCACGCACTACCTTGATGGTATTCACCTTGTTGGCACCAGCACTGGTCAGAATGACATCAAATTCAGTCTGCTCTTCTGCTGCAGCAGCTCCATCACCACCAGCGGCACCACCGGCAGGGGCGGCAACAGCCACTGCGGCTGCAGAAACACCAAATTTTTCTTCCATTTCCTTGATCAGTTCAGAAAGTTCAAGAACCGTCATACCTGCAATAGCGTCTAAAATTTCAGCTTTGGACAATGCCATTTTTACAACTCCTTCATCATTAATTTTGAGTTAGGCAGCGCGTTGATCGCGAACTGCTGCAAGGACCCGAACAAAACGACTCGGAACCTCGTTGAGGGTGCGTACAAAACCGGATACTGGTGCCTGCATGGTGCCGAGCAACTTGGCCAGCAATTCTTCACGAGACGGCATCTTGCTCAATTGGGCAATAGCCGCAGCATCAATCTGCTTGCCACTCAATACACCACCGGTAATCACCAGCTTGTCAAAACGCTTGGCGAAATCCGTAAAAATTTTGGCTAATGCCACCGGATCTTCCGCCGCCGCAAATACCAGGGGCCCCTTCAACAAAGAGTCCATGACCGCGAATGGCGTGCCCGCCAGGGCCCGCTTCAACAGCGTGTTTTTTACCACCTGAACATGTACGGACTGTTTCAGTGCTTCTGCCCGAAACGCCGTCATTTGTGCCACAGTCAAACCACGATACTCTGCTACCACAGTGGCTTGCGCCTCTGCGATTTTGGCTTGAAGGGCGATGACGACCTGTTCCTTTTCTGCGAGTTTGAGACTCACGTGAATGTCACCTCCTATCTAACCGAGGCGGCCAAAAGGCTGGCGCGCCGTCGCCTACGCAGGGAAAAACATTAAGGCTTGCGCCCCCTGCGGTCTTTGTACGCCGGCTCACGCCGACCTTTCCGCCCGAAGACAGAAACTGTTACGCCAAGCCAGAAAGATCTACGCCGACCCCGGGACCCATGGTCGGAGATAAACTGACTTTACGAATATAAATACCCTTACTGGTGGCCGGTTTGGCTTTACGCAAGCTGTCAATCAGCGCCATCAGGTTTTCCTGCAGTGCTTTAGCTTCAAAGGAAGACTTGCCAATACTGCTATGCACAATACCGCCCTTGTCGGCACGGTAACGCACCTGACCACCCTTGGCATTGACTACCGCAGTACGCACATCTGCCGTGACGGTACCCACTTTGGGGTTTGGCATCAAACCACGCGGCCCCAGAACCGGGCCCAAAGTGCCGACAATACGCATCGCATCTGGAGTGGCAATGACCACGTCAAAATCCATCTGTCCGGCCCTGACCTGTTCGGCCAAATCTTCCATGCCAACGATATCAGCTCCAGCTTCACGGGCTTCATTAGCCTTGTCAGCTGTTGCAAACACGGCGACCCGCATTTGTTTACCGGTGCCATTGGGCAACACTACCGCGCCGCGAACCACCTGATCGGATTTGCGGGGATCAATCCCCAGACCGACTGCGACATCTACTGATTCATCGAACTTGGCCGTGGCCATTTTCTTGACCAGGACCAATGCTTCTTCAATGGCGTAGCGTTGGTTGCGATTGACCAAATCACGAGCAGCGGTACTTCGTCTGGATTTATTAGCCATGTCTTAGCCCTCCACCGTCAGGCCCATACTCCGGGCAGTACCACGCACACTCCGTTTGGCCGATTCCAGATTTTCGGTATTAAGATCGGGCATCTTGGTCTTGGCGATTTCCTCGACCTGCGCCTCTGTCACCTTACCGACCTTCATGGTATTTGGACGGCCGCTACCTTTTGGTAAGCCTGCAGCTTTCATCAACAACACGGCAGCGGGTGGGGTTTTAACTTCAAAAGTAAAACTTTTGTCTGCAAATACTGTAATCACCACGGGCAAAGGCAAACCGGGTTCTACGCCCTGAGTTTGGGCATTAAAAGCCTTGCAAAATTCCATGATATTGAGGCCGCGCTGACCCAAGGCCGGGCCAATGGGCGGACTCGGATTGGCTTGGGTAGCCTTAACCTGTAATTTGATATAACCTGTTATTTTCTTTGCCATTACTCAGCTCCTGTGAGGTGCAAACGCCGTCAGGCTCCCTCGTCATGTAACCGTCAGACTTTTTCTACCTGACCGAAATCCAGCTCTACGGGGGTGGAGCGACCAAAAATGGTGACCGATACCCGCAGTTTACTTTTCTCAAAATTGACTTCTTCAACTACACCATTGAAGTCCTTGAAAGGACCGTCGATGACCCGCACCTGCTCTCCCGCATCGAAACTGAATTTCGGACGCGGCTTTTCAACGCCTTCCTTGATGCGATCCATGATGGCATCGGTCTCTGCATCACTAAGCGGATGCGGACGCCCGACCGAGCCGCCCACAAAACCGGTGACCCTGGGCGTGCTTTTCACCAGGTGCCAGGTTGTATCATCCATTTCCATTTGCACGAGAACGTAGCCTGGATAAAACATGCGCTGTGAATTGGTTTTTTGACCATTGCGCATTTCCACGACTTCTTCCACAGGGACCAGTATCTCGCCAAAACAATCGCCAAGACCCTCGCGTTGCGCCCGCTCGCGAATTTCTGCCTGAACTTTCTTCTCAAAACCCGAGAATGCATGCACTACATACCAACGCATAGCCATTTAGCCAACTCCTCCGAGTAGTAGCCGTACCACACCAAGGAGTGCCAGATCGACCAACCACAGAAAGGCCGCAATAACGGCAATCAACCCTATGATAATGGCAGTGCTCCGCAATACTTCAGGGCGGGTTGGCCAGACGACTTTCAGCAATTCAAGATACGCTTCCCGAAAAAATACCAAAAGCTTCTTTCCGCTTTCACTATAGGCAAACAAGCCTGCCGCAATCAGCAGGCCGACTGCCAACCCAACACTCGGGTAATACGTCCCGATACGCGTGGGGATCAGAAAATACGCGAACACCCCGAGGGCAGCGAAACCTGCCGCAAAATAGAGCTTCACTTTTTCCGACATGACCACCGCACCTTTAATAATGGCAGGGCAGGAGGGGATCGAACCCCCAACCTGCGGTTTTGGAGACCGCTGCTCTACCAATTGAGCTACTGCCCTGCAGACGGCAAACGGCGGACAGGCCGCCGTTCAACTTTACAACTAAACTGACTTACTCAACTACCTTGGAAACGACGCCGGCACCCACCGTACGGCCGCCTTCACGTACCGCAAAGCGCAAGCCTTCTTCCATCGCAATCGGGGCAATCAGCGCAACCTTGAACAACACGTTGTCACCAGGCATCACCATCTCTACACCTTCCGGCAATTCCACCGCACCGGTTACGTCCGTGGTGT